>NZ_RRYE01000059.1 GCF_004010105.1 Microbacterium sp. CPCC 204701 | reverse complement strand
GCCGACGCGCGATGTCGACGCCGAGGCCCGCGCGTGGCGCGAGCGGCGGGCGGCACGCGCCGCGCAGGCGCGAGCGCGAGACGAGGACGAACAGGATGCCGCGACCCGGCGTGGCCACGGCATTCCGTGGTTCCTGCGCCTGCGCAAGCGGGACTAGGGATCGAGGACGACGACCGTAGCCGCTACGGGTAGTAGGACCGAATCACCATGCGGTCACGCCCGCGAGGCTGCGCACTTGGGTCGTCATTCGGCACGGGTGCAGCGCAACTGAACGCGAAGTTCCCGCTGGAAACCTCATGACGACTCCCGTCCGGCATCACCACGGACCCACGGACGCCCACAGGCACGGACCCCTCGAGCCGGAATCGCCCATCCTCGACCCTCCAGGAGGTGTACACCGACCCGTAGTCAGTTTCCTGTCGGGACGTCACCCACATCACCCCGCCACCGACGACCGGCGCGATCCTGACGGTCCTCCCTCCAGGCTCTGTGACCTGAATCCCCCCGATGCTTCGCTGCATCCATCCAGCCACTGCACCCAGCGCGTAGTGGTTGAACGACGTCATCTCGCCCGGGTTGATCCGGCCATCGGGAAGCATGCTGTCCCAGCGTTCCCACGCGGTCGTCGCTCCCATCGTCACCGGGTAGAGGAACGAAGGCGGCCGTGTCTCGGTCAGCATCGCCCACGCATCTGCTGAATGGCCCGCCGCGACCAGAGCGTCCAGGATGAGTGCCGTGCCGACGAATCCCGTTCCCACGCGGTGGCCTCCGCGCCGGACGAGATCCCGAAGCCGTTCGCCCGCGCGCTCGCGCTGTACGTCGTCGTCGAGCAGATCGAACACCAGAGCGAGCGCATATGCTGCCTGCGAGTCACTGACGACGCGTCCTGATGCTGACACGTACTCGGCGATGAATGCGCTCCTGACGGATTCCGCCAGGTCTGCAAACCGCTCGGAGTCGTCCGGTTCGCCGATGAGGGCGGCGATCCGCGATGCAAGCCGTGTGGACCTGATGAAGTATGCCGTCGCAACCAGATTCGCGTCCGTCCTCCCTGCGTGAGGCGCATCCGGCGGAGCGGTCGGATCCAGCCAGTCGCCCAGTTGCGCATCTGTGTCCCAGACCCCGCGCGCGCTCAGACGGGTGCGCACCAGTTCGATCCACGCCTTGACGCCGGGATAGCTCTCCCGGAGCTGAGCGGGATCTCCGTACTGCTCGTACAGGGCCCACGGCACGCCGACCGTCGCGTCCCCCCACACCGCCGCGAGATGTGGCTCGGTGATGATGGACGGCACGAACATCGGTGGGACGTTGGATTCATGCGCGAGCTGCTCGGCACTCAAATCCCGCAGCCAGGAGCGGAGGACACCAGCGACGTCGTACAGCAACACAGCCGTCGGCGCAAAGACGTTGATGTCACCGGTCCAGCCAAGCCGCTCGTCCCGCTGGGGGCAGTCCGTCGGGAGATCGACGAAGTTCCCGCGGAGACTCCATACGGAGTTCTCGAACAATCGATTGATCAACGGATCGGAGGTTTCGAGCCATCCGGTCCGCCGCATGTCGGAGTGAATCACGACAGCCTCGACGCCCGAGACTCGCACACGATCGTCCGAGCATGCGATCTCCGCGTAGCGGAAACCGTGATAGGTGAACTCTGGCTCCCACTCGACGAAGCCGCCCGACAGAGTGAGACGATCGGTCGCGCGCGCCAACCTCAAGGGCCTCACGCCCAGCTCACTGCCTTCGAGCACCTCAGCGTGTCGCATCGTCACGGTGGCGCCGTCGGGGCCGTCGACCCGGATGCGCATCCGGCCGACGAGGTTCTGTCCGAAGTCATAGCGCTGGACGCCCGGCCGGAGACTTTCGGTCACCACCGGTGCCACCGTCTCGGTTCGACGGACCGGTGGGGAGTCGGCCGGTTCCAGCGCCGACGTCTCGAAATCGGCGGCAACGGCGGGCACCCACGACTCCATGTCAGCCGCGAGTTCGCACCAGTCCGATTCGTCGAGTGAGAGGTCGCGCTCCTCGCCATCGTAGAGATTGGTGAAGGTGACCGGCCCGTACGTGCACGACCACGATTCGTCGGTCGCGAGCACCTCACGTGTGCCGTCCGCGAACGTCATCTCCAATTGCGCGATGACTCCAATGCGGGTCCCATATATGCCGCGTGCGCCGTGGTCGAAGCCGAACCGTCCGCGGTACCACCCCTCGGCGAGCTCGAAGCCGATCACGTTTCGTCCGGCGTGAATGCTGTCGGTGACGTCGTGAACGCGATACCGGAGACGATGCTCATAGCTGGTCCAACCGGGCGCGAGCACCTCATCGGACACACGGCGCCCGTTGACATACGGCACCACCAAGCCGTGCGCCGTGAGGTACAGGCGCGCTCGCGTCGGCTGTTCCGCATCGAACTCCCTGCGGAAACGAAACACCGCGGACTCACGTCCTTGCTCGATGCTTCGGGGTGGTCCGACCTTGGAAGCGACCCAATCCTCGGGACGAAGAAGGGTGGCCTCGACGTCGAGACCTTCACTCCACGGGGTTCGGAGCTCTTCGCCCGCCGGCCCCTCGAGCCAAGATCGAACGGCGACACCCACTCGCTCCCTCGACATCAGCGGCCGGAACGGCCATGCCCTGTACGACACACGATCGGACTCGACTCGTCCGGTGGTCTCGGTGTCGCCATTCGACCATGTGGCACGGATCTCGTACGCGGCCGGCCGTGCGCCGTCGAACGGGGCGTCCCCCTCAAGGCGCCAACTCACCGAGGGGGAAGCCGTCGCCACCCCCATCGCCGTGCCGAGGTGCCCGGTGCGGAGTTCTGCAATCCGGATGTCCGTCGACTCCACGGTCTCAGGTGAGATGATGTTGTCGGGCCATTCACGCACGCGTCTCTCCATTCGTAGTTGCGGTCGGCGGAAGCTCTGCCGGACGCGGAGCACTCCTCACTTCGAGCGCGGCCGCCAAGAGCGTGACCCCGAAGAGTGAGAGCCCGACGGGAAGAAGTATCCCGACCATGACGGTCGCCACGAGCGCCGTTCCCGCGACGATGATCGCGCGTGGATGCAGGGAGCTGAGGACGACGAGCTCACCGAGGTCGTTCCAATGGTCACCTGGGCGCCATTGAGCGCTCATGCGCACCGTCGTGATCAACGCCGACAACCACGCAAGGGCGATGATGATGCCGACGACCGCAACGGACGGCGTGGAGGCCTCACGTGCCAGCAACGGCAAGTCGATGACCACTCCAACCGTAAGCAGCGTTCCGAGAGCGAGCGATAGCCGCCACGAATGCAGGACGCACTCGCGGAACGCGTCGACGTAGTCGCGGACTCCCGGACGCTCGTCATCCATCGCCCTTCGCAGGTGCCGGACGCTCGCGTGGATCGCCGCGACCAGTGTCACAAGTGGCAGTGCGAGCGCGATGGCGAGGAACCCCATGAACATCGCCTCTGCGAACACCTCGAAGGGCCTGCCCCACCGCAGCCCCCGCCGCCGCCGGGTGTCATTCGGCCGGTTCATCCCTTCAGACCCTGCGTCGCCACCCCTTCGACGAGGTATCGCTGGAAGAAGGCGAAGAACAGCATCACCGGGACAAGAGAGAGGACAGACATCGCCATCATCGCCCCGTAGTCTGCCGCTCCACCGCCGGCGCTCTGCGCGTTGAGGAGGTTGAGCGCCAACGGTAGCGGATACAGGTCGGGCGAGTTGAGGTAGATCAACGGACCCATGAAGTCGTTCCAACTCCAAATGAAGGCAAAGATCGCAGACGTGATCAGAGCCGGTCGCAGGAGCGGAAGAATGATCGAGACGAAGGTGCGGAGATGCCCGGCTCCGTCGATCTTGGCCGCTTCGTCCAGTTCGCGAGGCAGACCGCGAATGAACTGGACCATCAGGAAGATGAAGAAGGCGTCCGCCGCAAGGAACTTCGGCAGCAACAGCGGCCAGAACGTGTCCACGAGGCCCAGGCTCTGGAAGATGACGTACTGCGGGACAAGCAGCACGTGGAACGGCAGCAGCATCGTTCCGATCATCACCGCGAAGAGAACGTTTCGTCCCACGAAGCGGACGCGCGCGAAGGCGTATGCCGTGAGCGACGCGGAGACGCAGACACCGATGACCGTCCCGATGGACAGAATGAGGGAGTTCAGGAAGAACACGAATGACTGAACTCCGCCGATGGGGTCGAGCGCCTTGACGTAGTTCTCGATCGTCCACGTCTGCGGCAAGAGCTCAGTGTTTCCCACGATCTGGGCGCTGGGCTTGAACGAAGACAGCAGCAGCCAGATGCCCGGGAAGAGGATCAGCGCCAAGACGGCGATCACGAAGACGTGGTACGCGACCCGGCGCGGTCGCAGCTCGCTCAGCGAGCGTCGCGGTCGACGCTCGGCAGCAGCCGGCGCGGTCAGGGCGACTTCACCCTCGATGATCTCGGACGGTTCCGAAGTGATGGTCATCGATCGTCTCCTGCGTAGTGGACCCAGCCCTTGGAGGTGCGGAACATGATGAACGTGATGATGCCGATCACGACCATCAATGCCCATGCCATCGCCGACGCGTAGCCCATCCGGAACTCACCGAATCCCTTGATGTAGAGATAGAGCGTGTAGAACAGCGTGGAGCCACCCGGGCCACCCTGACCATTCGAGATGATGTACGCCGACGCGAACACCTGGAAGGCGCTGATCGTCTCGAGAAGCAGGTTGAAGAAGACGACCGGCGAGATCATCGGCATGGTGATTCGCCAGAACTTCGTCCAGGAATTCGCGCCGTCGACGTCCGCGGCTTCATACAGTTCCAGGGGTACCTGCTTGAGACCGGCGAGGAAGATGACCATCGGCGCACCGAACTGCCAGACGGACAGCAGCACCAGCATCGGCATGGCGAGAGCGACGTTGCCGACCCAGCCGCCGATGTGGATGCCGAAGAAGCTGAGGCCGCCGTCCACTGGACCTCCGTCGGCGAAAATCGCCCGCCAGACGATGGCGATGGCCACGCTCGCCCCGATGAGGGAAGGGAGATAGAACGCAGCACGATAAGCCGACTGGGCTCGACTTGCACGGTTGAGCAGGATCGCGACTCCGAGCGCCGCCGCCAGCTTGAGCGGGGTTCCGATGAGCACGTAGGCCACAGTCACCTGCACGGATTGCTGGAACCGGGCGTCCTGCGCCATCGCGACGAAGTTGTCGACGCCGATCCACTGCGGCGTGTCGAAGAGGTTGAAGTCAGTGAAGGCCAGATACAGCGACCACAGCATCGGGCCGGCCGTGAGACAGAACAAGCCGATCAGCCAGGGAGTCAGGAACGTGTATCCGACCAGGTTCTCTCTCCGCCGATAGCCGCGCGCGTGTACCGCGCCATCCCGCCGGGAACCGGTAACGAGCGTTCTCGTTTCCGCCATCGATCAATCCTTTCTGTGGGCGGGCGCGACAGGTCCGCCGTCGTGGACACCGACAGGCGTCCACCGCTCGCCGAGTGCGGCCTCGATGCCTGCTCGCGGTGCATGGACCGCCTGGCCGGGGATTATTTGCTGCCAATCGCGGGGCGTGGACGTCGGGTACGGTGTGATGAACGTCGCGGCGTCCAGCACCGGACCATGCGTGCGGACCGCGATCCGACCGTCCACGACCGCTGCCGTCACGGCGTAGGCGTTCGCGAAGCCCCAGCTCTCAAGCCGGACGTTGGCGAAGTACTCACCCGCGACTTCGATACTGCGCACAACGTCGTAGGCGCGCCCTGCCCCGAGCGAGTCGCCGATCCGAAACAGGTTGATGAGCAGTTCGTACTGTGTTCCGTAGTTTCCATCCATGGGAAACCAGTTGCGAGTCCGTGGCATCAGCGAGCCCGTCCCGCGAACGTCGACGGCGAATACTGCCTCGCCATTGTCGAGCCGCTCCCGTACCCACGCTTCGTGCGAAGCGAGGTCGTCGGTGCCACGATCGAACAGAGCAATGACCACCGCGTCCGGTGTGTGGGGCGACGGTTCGATCAGGATCCCTGCCGCGTCGACGCCTTCGTCGACCGGCCAGAATCCGGCCCGGCGGCGCACTGCTTCGGGGCCGAGTTGCAGCGACTCTTCGCCCGTCCACCGAACATGCGGCTCTCCGACGCGCTCCGGCCGGAGGATGCGCTCCGCGAGCCAGATTCGCGTCGATTCAGCTGTCGCCGCCCGCTGCTTCTCCACGAGGCGTCTTGCCGCGAGGTGCGGCAGTCGAACCGACTCCGGGTCGTCGACCGTTACGAAGCCGGTCCGCGTCGAAGCCAGACGCTCAGCCGACCATTCACGCTCCTGTGACGACGTCTTTCCCCTACGTCCGAGTCGCTTGGCGAAGAAGTCGGCGACCGCTTCCCGCATCTGGGCGGGCACGGCATGACCCGAAGCGAACCGGTGGTGTTCGAGAGCATCGTGCGCGCCGAGAGTCGCGTAAACGGCACGACCCTGGGCGACCGTGGCGATCGCGCCGTCGACAGGGAAGAAGTCGTAGTCGCCTGACCCCACGAGAACTGGCCTTGGTGCCATCGCGATAAGGGCGTCGACATGGTCGATCCATGCCTCGCCGTCGCCCAGTGCGACCTGCTCGGCGCACTGCGGGATTCCGCTCGATCGGATGTGCTCCTGATCGGTGATGAAGATGAGCGGGGCCGCTGCTGCGATGGAAGGCTCGATCAGCATCAGCCATGTCGTGAGCAGCCCACCGCCGCTCGCACCCGTGACTCCGACCTTGTCGGGGTAGACATCGGGACGAGACCGAAGGTACGACAGCGCCACGCGCGCGTCCTGCACCAGGTGACGAGCCACCGAGTCGCCCACCACCCAGGCCGCTGTACCGCCCCAGTTGTGCTCGAGCACCGGGAGGACGTCGCCTGGCTCGATGTCGAGCGCTGATCGACCTTCGGAGTCCCGGTACTCACTCCGCTCTCCTTGCCCCCACACCTCCAGAACCGCGACGACGAACCCGGCCGATGCGATGGTCGCCGAAAGGTCGAGACTCCAGGACGAGGTGCGCGCGCTGTGCCCTGGAAGAACGAGGATTGCCGGGGACTTTTGGGGCAGATCTCTTGGACGAAGCGTGGTGATGGGAATGATGACGTTCCGCTCATCGCGCAACTGCAGCGTCTCCACGACGAGCCCGTCGACGTGCTCGTCGGTGTGCTTGCACGACCGGACCTCGCCAACTCGCGGAAGCGGTCCTCCGAGCGAGCGGACAGCATGCTTGCGCACTCGCTCGCGATATGCATCGATCGAATCGCGGGTGGCCAGGTCGGCCAGAGCGCCCCGGTGCTCGTGTTCGAGCGCCCGGGTGCGGAGGTCGATATGACGCTCGAGCTGTATCGCCGAGTCCCCACCGACGAAGCCGAGGAATGGCGGGCTCGGACTAAGAAGTGTGCTCATGAGGCGAGTCCCATCACGCATAGCTGTTCCTGCCGATGGGGGCTGGCCGGGCAGCCCCCATCAAGAACGCGGATCAGCCGTTGAGCGTGCCTTCAGCCTCGGAGAAGAACGTCTTGACGGCATCATCAACCGATATCGTCCCGAGCCCGATCTCTTCAGCCAGACGCAGGAAGCTCGCTTCAATCGTTCCGAAGCCCGCGACGGGCGGAGGCGGAGGTGCGCCCATGCTGTCGGCAACCGATTCCTGGTACTCCACCAGCCCGGTGGGATCATCCGCGAGGCTCGCCGCCTGCTCCGCAGAAAGCGGGACGCCTGAGAGGGTGCCCAGGATCTCTGCGACCTCGGGACTGTTGACCAAGAAGTCGATGAACGCCGCGGCCTCCTCCGGATGCTGAGTCTTCGCGCTTGCCGAGATCAGGCTCGAGGTCTTGAGGTAGCCCGCAGGCACATCCGGGTGGTCGGTGGGAGGAGGCGCAATCTCGAGGTTGGGCGCAGTCTCGGACTCCAGCAGCGGGCCCATGTTGTCCCACAGCATCTCCGACACGGCGATCGGCTTGGAGATGGGGAAGGCCGGTTGGATCTGGTCGTTCTCGTTCTGCGGTGACACGGAGCCGCCGTCACGCAGAGCGGCCGTCGAGCTCCAGAACTCCGTGAGCCGCTTCTCGTCGAAGTTCAGCTGTCCGTCGTCGGTGAAAAGGTTCTCGCCCTCCTGCCGAAGCTGCAGCTCGAGCGTCTGGATGCGGTAGGCGTAGTCGGGGCCCCCGTAGTAGGCACCACCGGACTTCTCCGTCACTTCGGAGATGAAGTCCTGATACTCGCTCCACGTGTAGGGAGCATCGGGGAAGCTCACGCCGATCTCAGCCAGCAGGTCGGCGTTGTAGAGCATGGCCCAGGAATTGGCGGCGGTCGGCGCTCCGTAGACGACACCGTCGAGCGAAGTCGTCGAAAGCGCATCGTCCGAGAACTGGCTTAGATCGATCTCGTCATACTTCCCGAGGTCCAGCAGCGCACCGCGGCTCGCGAACTGAGCCAAGTACGCGACGTCGAACGTCATGACATCCGGAAGACCGCCGCCGGCCGCTTCCGTCGAGCGCTTCTGCCAGTACGGATCCCAATCCGCGTACGTGGGGTTGATCTTGATGTCGGGGTTCTTCGCCTCGAAGGCGTCGATGACCTCCTGGTACTGGGACGCTGTGTCAGCGTTCCCCCAGAACGACCACGACAACTCGACGGCGCCACCGCCTTCACCAGCCCCGCCGGCACATCCGCTCAAGGCCAAGACGGCCACCAGACCGACGGCGCCCGTGATCATCTTCCTGCTGCGCATCATTGCTCCCTCCACGACTCAGCTCTCCGTTGAGAGCCGCAGAAAACGTTTCCTGGAGGACTGTAGCAGGGTTGTCTCAATTCTAAAACGATTCATTCCCCTTTCCGGCGCGCGTCGAAGGCGTCACCGGTGAGCAGCACGGCAACTTCCGCCAGACGCACCGGTTAGGGGTTCGGGTTCGTCGCCGCCCCGTCGAGCCACAGCGTGTTCGACGGATCGGAGTGCGTGCCGTCGGTGCCGACGTGCTTGTCGCTGATCTGCGGGCCCTTGGTGAGGACGTGATACAGCGCCATGGCGTGGCCGCGACCCAGGCCGTAGTCGGCGGCGAGCCACTCGACGATCGGGGTGGCCTTGGCGTGCTCATCGAACCCCTTCTCGTGGGCGATCTCGAGGAGCCGGCGCGGGGGGAGCCCCGTTTTCTTCTCGATCGTGTCGAGGTATGCCTGGAATGACATGCGTTTTTCTCCTCAGTGGCTTCCGGTGGGGATGTCGAGCACTCCGGGAGCATCCTGCCACTCCTGGATGATGCGGTCGGATGCGTGGATGCACAGCACGCGCAGGCGGCCGCTGCCGGAGTTCTTGAAGCCGTGCCATTCGCCGGCGGGCGCGGTCGCGGTGTCGCCGGCGACCGCCTGCAGCGTGCGGTCGCCGATCGTGATGCGCGCCTCTCCCTCGAGGAGGACCCACGTCTCGGGGTACGGATGGCGGTGGATGTCGGGCCCCTGACCGGGCTCGTTGTCGACGAAGAAGTACGACACTCCGGCGCCGTGCTCGGCGCCGATGAAGCGGCGGGTGCGGCCGGTGCCGATGATTAGCTCGGCCGCGGGGACGATGGTGGCGGTGTCGGTGTTCATGTCCTCACCCTTTCGTCGCAGCATCCGTCGACCTACAGTTTCGATGTGGATCGAAAGTACGTGGACTTCCGGCTGGCGCCCGACGACCTCACCGCGATCCGGTTCGGCATCTCGCCGGGGCACGAGCTGTGCCATGCCGTGCGGGCGCTGCAGCGGCCCGACCACCATCCGCTGCAGTGGGGATGGATGCGGTCCACCCGCGGCGCGATCCCGCGCGAGGATTTCGAGGTGCTCGCGCTGCTGATCCGCGACGACGGGTACTTCCCCGATTTCCTCACCACGACCCCGACGTGGGACCTCACGCCCGAGGCCGAGTCGGAGCGGCTGCGCGACATCGACGATGCGCGCTTCGAGGTCGACATGGCCAAGGTGCTCGTGCGGACGGAGGGCGAGGCGCGCCGCACCGCGGTGAAGCGCATGATCGACCACCCCGATCGAGCGCGCGCCATGATCGCCGAAGCCTGGCTCGGCGTGTGGAACGCCGCGATCGCCCCGGTGTGGACACAGCTCGAGCGCGTGCTGCGCGCCGACATCGCCGTGCGCGCCCGCCGCATCGCCGAGAGCGGCGTCGGCGCGATGATCGAGACGCTGCACGCACGGGTCGCCTGGCAGGACGGCGCCGTCCGAGTCACCATGCGCATCTGGAGCGAGGTCGTGGACTGCCGCGGCAGCGGGCTCGTGCTGGTGCCGTCGGTGATGGGCTCGACGGGGTGCAACGTGCTCACCGAGCCGCCGGCGCAGCCGACGCTCTTCTACCCCGCGCAGGGCGTGACGGCGTCGTGGGCGCGCGACCCCGCCGACGTCACGACGGCGCTCGGATCCCTCCTCGGACCCGCCCGTGCGCTCATCCTGCTCGACGCGCACGAGCCCCGCACGACCTCGCAGGTCGCCCAGGACACGGCGCTCGCGATCTCAACGGCTTCGCACCACCTCACGGTGCTGCGCGACGCCGGGCTCGTCGCGAGCACGCGCGAGGGGGCACGGATGCTGCACCGCCGCACCCCGCTCGGCGAGGCGCTGGTCGGCGCGGTGCTCTGATGATCCCGGCGGTCGTCCAGACGGCCGCGGTAGACTGACCGTGCCCATCCTCGATGTGCATCTACCTGTCCGCGCGTGTGGCGCGTGCGACAAGGCGGCACGAATGCACCGCCGTCCCCGGCGGAGAGCCAGGACCCAGATGCACACCACGATCGCCGAGCCCGAGACGACGCACGCCCGCGCAGAGCGCCGCCCCAGCCTCGTCCGCGAAGCCGGCTACGCCTACTTCCCCATCGCGCTGATCGCGCGGCTGCCGTTCGCGATGATGGTGGTCGGCATCCTCACGCTCGTCGTGTCGGCGCGCGATTCGCTCGCGCTCGGCGGCACGACGAGCGCGATGACCGGTCTCGGCACCGCCCTCATCGGGCCGCTGCTCGGCGCCGCGGCCGACCGGATCGGCCAGCGTCGCGTGCTGCTCGCGACGGGAACGGTCAACAGCCTGCTGCTCGGAGCGATGGCGTGGCTGGCGTTCTCGCCGGCACCGGATGCCGCGCTCCTGGGCGTCGCGTTCCTCATCGGCGCGACCATGCCGCAGGTGGCGCCGCTGTCGCGCAGCCGTCTCGTCGGCATCATCGGCCGCGCCTTCCCGAACGACCGCCGCACGAAGGCGGTCAACGGCACGATGGCGTACGAGTCGGCGGCCGACGAGATCGCGTTCGTGTTCGGTCCCGTCGTCGTGGGACTGCTCGCCACCACCATGAGCCCCGCCGCCCCCGTCATCGGCGCCGCGCTGCTGGCGCTCGTGTTCGTGACGGCGTTCGCCCTCCACCCGACCGCGACGACCCCTGCCGCGAGCCGCGAGGAGCAGGCCCTCGAGCAGGCGCCGGCGCGCGAGCTCTTCCGCGCACGCGTCTTCGCGCCGGTCGCGGGAGCCCTCGGCATGGGCCTGTTCTTCGGCTCGATGCTGACCTCGCTCACGGCGTTCATGGCCGAGCGCGGCGCACCCGAGCAGGCGGGCCTCGTCTACGGCGCGATGGGGCTCGGCTCTGCCGCGCTCGCCCTGGGCGTCGCGCTGTTCCCGGCACGCTTCACTCTCACGGCCCGGTGGCTGACGTTCGCGGCGATCCTCGTCGGCGGGACGATCGCGCTGCCGTTCGTCGACAGCGTCGCCGCGATCGCGGTGTGCCTGCTCGTGATCGGCATCGGCATCGGCCCGACGCTCGTCTCGCAGTACAGTCTCGCGGCCGCCTTCAGCCCGCACGGACGCTCGGCGACCGTCATGACGATGCTCGGTTCGGCCGTCATCGTGGGCCAGTCCGCATCGTCGGCCATCACCGGTCTCCTCGCCGACGCGGCCGGATCCTCGGTCGCGCTGTACGCGCCGCTCGCCGCCGCGCTCCTCGTGTTCGGCG
>NZ_RRYE01000589.1 GCF_004010105.1 Microbacterium sp. CPCC 204701 | reverse complement strand
CGGTGCGACCCCCGAGAACTTCGCGCGTCTGGCCGCGGCCCTGGCGGCGATGCACGTCCTTCCGGATGTGCATCGCGGCACGGCGTGGCAGCGGGAGCTCGTCCGAGGGATCACGCAGCGCATCGGCGCCGTGGGCGTCGTGGCGCACCGGATGCCGCCGGCCGACGTCGAGCCGGACGCCTCGGTGCGCGCGCTCACTCTGCGCTCCGCTGCCGAGGAGTACGACGCGATCGCGCGGCTGCTGCGTGAGCGGCACGTGCACGGGGGGGTGCCGTGGGCGGCGTGTGCGGTGATCGCGCACGACACGCGTCAGGTCGCCGCCCTCGAAGCCGAGCTGTCGGCGCGAGAGGTGCCGGCGCGTTCGAGCGGTCCCGGACGGGCGCTCGGGGCGCTGCGGCCGGTCGCAGACATCCTGCGTCTGATCGACCTGGCCGCTCGCGACGACTGGACGTTCGAAGACATCTCGGCTGCGCTCCTCGGGACGTTCGGCCGCCTCGATGCCATCGAGCTCCGCCGGCTGCGATCCGCACTCCGCCACGCCGAGCTTCGCACGGCGCACGAGAGCGGAGCGGAGCACGAGCGGTCGGGTCGCGAGCTCCTCGTCTCCGCCATGCGGCAGCCGCTCGAGTTCGACCTCGTCGACACGCGCGAGGCGCGTCGCGCGGCGACGCTCGCTCACACCGTTTCCGCCCTGCGTGAGGAGCTCGACCGGGGGGCGACGGTCCACGAGCTGCTGTGGACGGCGTGGGACCGCAGCGGGCTGCAGCGCGTGTGGACCGAGCTCGCCCGCGGCACGGGGCCGCTCGCCGACCAGGCGAACCGCGATCTCGACGCGCTCGTGGCGCTGTTCCAGGCCGCCAAGCGGTTCGTCGAGCGCTCGATCGACGCCGACCCGCGGGTGTTCGTGCGGTCGACCCTCGACACCGGCGTCGCCGAGGACCGCCTCGACGCGCCCACACGCGACGACAGCGTCCGCATCCTGACGCCCGCCGGCGCGTTGGGCCTCGAGTTCGACACCGTGGTCGTCGCCGGCGTGCAGGAGGGCGTGTGGCCGAATACGCGGCTGCGCGGGAGCCTCCTCGAGACGTGGCGGCTGCCGGATGCCGCGAGCCGGGCCGACGGCGAGGGCGCCGCCCCGTTCGACAGGCGCCGGGCGGCGATGCACGATGAGCTCCGGCTCCTCGCCCGCGCGCTCTCGCGTGCGCGAGCGCAGGTCGTGGTGACCGCGGTCGACGACGACGACACCGGCCCGAGCGTGTTCTTCGAGCTG
>NZ_RRYE01000588.1 GCF_004010105.1 Microbacterium sp. CPCC 204701 | reverse complement strand
CGCCTCGATCGTGCGGCTCGACCCCGCCGTCGTCGCCCCGATCGGCGCCGGCGGCACCGTCAACCGCGTCGGCATCGCGATCCCGTTGACCCGGTTCATCGGCCGGGAGAGCGACCTGCTCGTGCTGCGCGAGGCTCGTCGCGAGCACCGGCTCGTCACCATCGTCGGCCCCGCGGGCGTCGGCAAGACCCGCATCGCCGTCGAGCTCGCCCGCGAGGCGACGACCGCCCTGGACGACGACCAGTACATGGTCGACCTCGCCGACGTCCGCGACCCCGATCACGTCGTGGCGGCGATCGCGAGCGTCGTACGCGCGCGGGAGCTCAGCATCGACGGCATCGTGCGCCGGCTCAGCCGCGGGCGGGTGCTGCTGATCCTCGACAACGCCGACCACGTGATCGGCGCGCTCGCTGCCGCCGTCGACGCGCTCCTCGCCCGGACCGAGCAGCTGCGGATCGTCGTCACGAGCCGGGAGTCCCTCCGGCTCGCGGAGGAGCACGTCGTCGTGCTGCGTCCGCTCATCGGCGACGACGCCGAGGACGCGTGGCGGCTGTTCAGCGAACGCGCGGCCGACGCGCGCGGCGGCCGGGCCTTCCACGACGCCGAGCTGGAGCAGGCTCGCGAGCTGTGCGCACAGCTGGAGGGCATTCCGCTCGCCCTCGAGCTCGCGGCGGCGCGTCTTGACGTGCTCGACGTCGAGCAGGTGCGCGAGGGGATCGGCGGGCGCGGCACGGGCACCGGTCGCCACGACAGCGTCCGCGCGGCGATCGGCTGGACCTTCGACGAACTCGGCGACGAGGAGCGCGCGCTGCTGTCGGACCTCGCCCGGTTCGCGGGTACCTTCACCGTCGGCGCCGCCGCGGGCACGAGCGGCCTGGAGACCGCCCGCACCTCCGACCTGCTGATGCAGCTCGTGGGGCGGTCGCTCGTCGCCGTCGACCGCAGCGGCACGGGCCGGCGCCGGTTCCGCGTGCTCGAGTCGACGCGCGAGTTCCTCGCCGACCGAGAGGACCCCGTGCGCGCCGCCGAATGGCGGCTGCGGCATCGAGCCTGGTACGCCGATCTCGTCAGCCGCCTCGGGCCGACGATGCGCACGTTCGAGTCGCGTGACACCATGGCGGTACTCGACGGCTTCCGTGCCGATCTCTCCGTGGCCTTCGAGGGTGCCATCGAAGCGGGCGACCGCGATGCCGCCGTGCGGCTGGCGGGCTGGCAGGCGCAGTACTGGTTCCTGCGCGGGCTGCTGCGCGAGGGCCGGTCGCGCGTGGAGCGGGCGCTCG
>NZ_RRYE01000587.1 GCF_004010105.1 Microbacterium sp. CPCC 204701 | reverse complement strand
CCGCGCCCCTGCCCGGCGGGCTGGTGCAGCACCACGCGCGCGTGCGGGAGCACCGCGCGCTTGCCCGCCGCGCCGGCGGCGAGCATCACGGCGCCGACGCCGATGGCCTGACCGACCACCGTGGTCGCGACATCCGGTCGGACATGCATCATCGTGTCGTACACGGCGAGCATCGCCGACGGGTCGCCTCCCTCGCAGTTGATGTACAGCTGGATGTCGCGGTCCTGGCTCTCGGCATCCAGGTGCAGCAGCTGTGCGATGAGCGCGTTCGCGACACCCGCGTCGATACCCGTGCCGAGATAGACAACGCGCTCGGCGAGGAGGTGCGAGTAGACGTCCATGATGCGGTCGCCGCGCGGATGCTGCGCCACGACGTTGGGGATCGTGTAGGAGCTCATGCCGCCACCTCGTTCGTCCGCTCCGGCGGAACGCCGAGACCGGCGGGACGCCGCCGTCGCGGCACGATCTGCGCGAAGTCCTCGACGATGCCGTCGATGAATCCGTAGTCGAGCGCCTGGGCGGCGGTGTACCAGCGGTCGTGAAGCGAGTCCTCGAAGATGCGGTCGATGCCCTGACCGGTGTCTTCGGCGACCAGCGCAAGCACCGTGTCGCGCGTGTACCGCAGGTCGTCGGCCTGCACCTCGACATCGACCGCCGAGCCGCCGATGCCCGACGAGCCCTGATGCATGAGGATCCTCGCATGCGGCAGCGCCCGCCGCTTGCCCCTCGTGCCCGCCGACAGCAGGAACTGCCCCGCGCTGCACGCGAGGCCCAGCGCGAGGGTCGCGACGTCGTTCGGGATCAGCCGCATGATGTCGCGGATCGCGAGCATCGACGGCACCGATCCGCCCGGAGAGTGGATCCACAGGGCGATGTCGGATGCCTCGTCCTCGGCCGCGAGCGCGAGCAGCTGCGTCGCGATGAGGGTGCCGTTGTCATCGTCGAGCGGACCGTCGAGCACGAGCACCCTCTGGTGGAACAGCTCGCGCCGCGCCTCGGCTCCGAACTGCGGGATCTTGCCTTCTTCTGCCATGCCCCCCAGCCTGCGTCGAGCTTGGGGTGACCGCATCCGTTTCCGCCTGCGGCGGCTCCGCCCACGGCGGATCGCCCCGCTCGCCCCCCGCGCATTCGTGGCCGATCGCCATGGACTGCGACACGCTCTCACGGTTCCTGGCGAGTCGCCAGAAACGGCCGGATGTCGGTTCCTGGCGGATCGCCATGAACGCGAACCCACCGCCGCCGAATGTGGCGAGTCGCCAGGAACCGCGATGTGTCTGGCG
>NZ_RRYE01000586.1 GCF_004010105.1 Microbacterium sp. CPCC 204701 | reverse complement strand
CCCTGCGCGACGACGAGGCGGCGCCCGTCGAACCGCAGCGCGGCATCGCCGACATCGCCGTGCTGGTACGCCAGACCGCGCAGGCCGGTGCCGACGTGCATCTGGACTGGAAGGGCTCCCGCTCGCCGCGCCTGACGGCCGTGGCCGACCTCGCCGCTTACCGCGTCGTGCAGGAGTCCGTGAGCAATGCGCTCCGCCACGCCCCGGGCGCCCCGATCACGGTGGGAGTGGACGTGGGCACGCGGGGGCTCGGCATCCGCGTCCGCAACGCCCCCGGCTCATCCCCCGCGACCGAGGTCGGCGGCGGCGGGCACGGACTCGTCGCGATGAGCGAGCGCGTGCGCAGTGCGGGCGGGGTCGTTCACGCGCACCCGACCCCCGACGGAGGCTTCGAGGTCGCGGCGGAGTTCGAGCTCACCGAAGAGGAGACCCCGTCATGATCCGTGTGGTGATCGCCGACGACCAGGCGATGGTGCGCGCCGGCTTCTCGGCATTGCTCGACGCCCAGCCCGACATCGAGGTCGTGGGGCTCGCCGCCGACGGTGAGGAGTGCCTGCGCGTGGTCGCCGAGCTCGCCCCCGACATCGTGCTCATGGACGTGCGCATGCCGGTGCTCGACGGGATCTCGGCGACCCGTGAGCTGGCGGCCTCGGCGCCGGCGACCCGCATCCTGATGCTCACGACCTTCGATGTCGACGACTACGTCTTCGACGCGCTGTCGGCCGGAGCAGCCGGCTTCCTTTTGAAGGATGCCTCACCCGAGGAGCTCGCTCGGGCCGTGCGGGTCGTCGCCGAAGGCGAGTCGCTCCTCGCGCCGAGCGCGACGCGCGCACTCATCGAGCGCTTCGCGGCGACACGCGGACCCCGGCGCACCGATCGCGTCGTGCTGGGCGAGCTGACCGAGCGGGAGCGCGAGATCCTCGTCGGCGTCGCGCAGGGCGAGTCGAACTCCGAGATCGCCGCACGCCTGTTCATCGCGGAGCAGACCGTGAAGACCCACGTCTCGCGGATCCTGTCGAAGCTCGGCGCCCGCGATCGCGCACAGCTCGTGATCGCGGCCTACGAGGCGGGACTGGTCACGCCCGGGGCCGGGTAGCCACGACGCAGCGCGAAGCGCCCGGTGCTCAGGCGCAGCGACACGACGAGGCACGCCACTGCGACAGCCGCCGTCAGCGGCGTGAATCCGCCCACGAGCACCGCGACGACTCCGGCCATCCCGAGCACCACCGCGAGGGCGGTGCGGCGGCCGCTCACCGGCGCCGGGACCGCGGCCGCCTTCGCCG
>NZ_RRYE01000585.1 GCF_004010105.1 Microbacterium sp. CPCC 204701 | reverse complement strand
CGCCCCGTCACCCAGGCCGCGCAGCGCCGCACCGAGGCGGCCAGGCTCGGGTACCGCGACCTCATCGACGATCGCTCCGGACGCCTGCGCGGCGCCCTCGCCGACGTGCAGGCCCGGGCGAAGGGCGCCCCCGGCGACGCCGTGCCCGCGTTCTGATCGGGCGCGCCCGCCGAGAATCCCTCTCTGCGGCGCGCATTCCACGTGCCTGCTCAGCGTCCGCGCGAACGGCGCCGATGCGGGTCTGCCAGGCCCAGGGCGATCGGAATCACGAGACCGGCGGCGCAGACGATACCCACCACGAGGAATTCCACTCCGCGAGCGTACGACAGGGCAAGGACGTTCGGCACGGTCACGCCCGCGTGTGGCGTGAACGGAGGCCTCGGGCTACCGCTGACCGGCACCGCGCGCCGAGCATCCAGCGCCTCCGGTCGCCCGGCCTGTCGAAGCGTCAGGCGTCGAGCGCCGCGATGAGGTCGGTCGGCGACGCCTGCATGGGGTGCGGTCCCGCGATGTCGAAGAACACCGTGGTGATCTCGTGCTCGTGCGCACCGAGGAACGCCCGCAGCCATGCCGGCGACTGCAGCGCGACGCCGGGGGGCAGGGTCGCCGGCTTGTGGGCGGCGTCGCTGAACAGCAGCAGTGCGACGTCGCCGGTGTTCGGGTCCCGATAGGTCCACACCTCGCCGACGTCGAGCGGGTTGTCGCGATCGCCAGGGCGCATGAGCGGCACCACCGTCGGACCGTGCCTGAGTGCGAACGCGACCGCTGCCATGTCCTGCGTCTGCAGCGCGTCGGTGAGCTGCGTGTTGCGGAACTCGAGGGGCTGCTCCTGCTTCTTCGCGCGCTTCTTTCCCGCCATTGCTCCAGCGTAAGGGCGCAGCCGCACGGGTTACGCGAGGAACCCGCGCAGCAGCGCTTCCGACCCGGCGAGGTGCTGCAGGACCGCGCCTTCGGCAGCGTCCGGCCTGCCCGCCAGGATCGCGGTGACGATGCGCTCGTGCTGGGCGTTCGAGTGGTCGATGTTGCGCGGCAGCAGCGGGAACGTGTCGAGCCACTCGTTCACGCGGGCCCGGTTCTCCGCGGCGAGCGCGACGAGGGAGGGGATGCCGGAGAGCTCGGCGATCGTCAGGTGCAGCAATGTGTCGAGGCGGCGGTAGTCCGCTTCGGATGCCGCGGCCGTCGCCTCGTACCGCGCCCACAGCTCGTCTCGCGCGGCCGCGTCGAGCGTGCGCCCTGCAGCCGCCCGCGCGGCGCCGCCCTCGAGCACGCGGCGGAGGCCGAGGAC
>NZ_RRYE01000584.1 GCF_004010105.1 Microbacterium sp. CPCC 204701 | reverse complement strand
CAGCGCACGCACCTGCTCGCGGGGGAGCGCGGCCAGCATCGCCCGGCCGGTCGCGGTCAGGTGCGCCGGCAGCCGCACTCCGACGTCGGTCACGAGGGCCGGTCGGCGCGGGGCGCGCTCTTCGACGATGTACAGCACGTCGCGGCCGTGCATCACGGCGAGGTGCGCGCTCTCGTGCGTGCGGTCGACGAGGTCGGCGAGCACCGGGCGGCCGAGCCGTGCGAGCGGCTCCTGGCGGGCATAGCCGCCCGCGAGCTCGAACGCGGCGATGCCGAGACCCCAGCGGCGATCCTCGGGAAGGTGGACCACGAACTGGTGGTGCTGCAGCGCCGCGAGCAGGTGGTACACGCTCGATCTGGGGATGCCGAGGCCCGTCGCGATCGTGCGCGCGGGCACCGGCCCGCGCTGGCGTGCGAGGAACGAGAGGATGCGCAGCGTCTGATCCGCCGCGGGCACCTGGGGACGACCGACGGTCGCAGGAATGTCTGGCATGACAGACACAGGATGCCACGGCCCGGTGTCGCACCACAGCCCGTCGGTGTGGAATCGAGGCATGAACCCTGCGCCCGAGATCCTCGGCACCGTCGTCACGGTCGGCGCCGCACCGCTGCGCCCCGACGACGTCGTCGCGGTCGCCCGCCACGACGCGCGAGTCGACATCGCACCGCAGGCCCTCGAGAGGGTCGAGGCGGCGCGGTCGCTCGTCGAGGGACTCGCCGACGACGCGCTGCCCCACTACGGAATCTCGACCGGCTTCGGCGCGCTCGCGACCACCTTCATCGCGCCCGAGCGCCGCATGCAGCTGCAGGCGAGCCTCATCCGCTCCCACGCCGCCGGCACCGGCCCCGAGGTCGAGCGCGAAGTGGTGCGCGCCCTCATGCTGCTGCGGCTCCAGACTCTCGCGACCGGGCACACCGGAGTGCGCTCCGTCGTGGTCGAGGCGTACGCCGCGATGCTCAACGCCGGAATCACGCCGATCGTGCGCGAGTACGGCTCGCTCGGCTGCTCGGGCGACCTCGCCCCGCTGTCGCACGTCGCGCTCGCCGCGATGGGCGAGGGGCGGGTGCGCACCGCGACCGGCGAGGAGGTCGACGCGGCCGACGCTCTGGCCGCGGCGGGCATCGCACGGCTCGTGCTGCGTGAGAAGGAGGGGCTCGCGCTCATCAACGGCACCGACGGCATGCTGGGGATGCTGCTGCTCGCGCTCCACGACCTCTCGGTGCTGCTCGACACCGCCGACGTTGCCGCCGGCATGTCGGTCGAGTCGCAGCTCGGCACCGATGCCGTGTTCGCCGC
>NZ_RRYE01000583.1 GCF_004010105.1 Microbacterium sp. CPCC 204701 | reverse complement strand
GTCGGAACCGCGAACCGCAGCGTGGCCGCGAGCGGCGAGCCGTCGAGCAGATCCGCGTTGCGGACCGCCCGCACTCGCCCGCCCGTCCGCAGCACGCGCGCGGCGATCTCGTCGACGAGCGGCGGCGCGTCGGGCGCGTCGCGATCGACGACGTTGCCGAACTCGTCGATCCGCCCCGTGGCGTCGGACTCCAGGTCGAAGCGCAGCTCGTCGATCGCCGCGGAAGCGGCGGCGGCCGCGACTTCGGCGAGCCGCGTCGTGGCGAGGTTCTGGGCGCGCAGGGTGCCGAAGTCCTCCTTCCACGCGGCGGTCTCGTCGTCGCGCAGGCGGTCGAGAGCCTCGCGGGCGAGCCGCTCGATGTCGCGGTCGTCGAGTGATTCGGGGTGCGCCTCGACGCCGTCGCCGAGCAGCTCGGGGTGCGTGTTGACGGCCCGGTACGCGGGGGCGAGGTCGGTGGTGGCGGCGAGGAGGAGCGGCACGTGATCGGGCACGACGCGCACCACTTCGTCTTGGACGGTGCGGCAGAAGCGCGCCCGCTCCACGCGGTCGCCGGTGGCGCCTTGAGCGCGGTCGCGGTCGGCGTCGCCGTCGTTGTCGGCGTGGTGGAGCATGAGCTCGTGGTCGTCGGGCAGGTCGAGCGCATGCTCGATCGGCCCGTGATCGGGCCCGATCTCGGTCAGGCGTGCGAGCCGCTCGGACAGCTGGAGCACGAAGATCCGCGACGGGTACGAGATCGTGCGCAGCAGCCGCGAGGTGTCGAACCGGTCGCCGACCACGACCTTGCCGCCGACGCGGTCCGCGAGGCGGAACACGTGGAGTCGCTCCGGCGAGGCGAACGCGACGATCGAGCGGGACTGATGCGCCCAGAAGTCGTCGTGGTCGATCAGCGACGTCAGCCGCGTCTCGACCGCGCGCCGCGCGCCGTGCGGCACGTCCTTGCGCTCGCCGAGACGGCGGAGCGCGTCGTCGATCGAGTCGCGCAGCGCGATGCGCACGCGCTCGTGGTCCTGCGGCAGCGGCGAGGACTCGAGCGCGATCGTGACGCTCGGGACGGCGCGGTGGTCCATGAGATCGATCAGCTGGGCTTCGTCGGGAATGTCTGCAGGGAGCATGGCAGCGACGCTAACGAGGTCACCTGCAACGGTGGAGGGGGTTGCGAACGAACCCCGCCGGGACTACGAAGCGCCGTGCCAGCGGCCGGCGCGACCGATCCGCCGCTCCAGCTCCGCCGCCGAGGCCGCGGCGCCCGCGGCCAGCTCGGAGGCACGCGCGGCATCCTCGGTGCTCTCGACATCTGGTGAT
>NZ_RRYE01000582.1 GCF_004010105.1 Microbacterium sp. CPCC 204701 | reverse complement strand
GCCCACACCAGGTCCCGTGCGGCCGGATCGAGCCCGCGGGTCGGCTCGTCCACGAGCAGCACGGCCGGATCGCCGGCGAGCTGCAGCGCGAGCGCCAGGCACCGGCGCTCGCCGACAGAGAGATCGAGC
Source organism: Microbacterium sp. CPCC 204701 (assembly GCF_004010105.1). Lineage (GTDB taxonomy): Bacteria > Actinomycetota > Actinomycetes > Actinomycetales > Microbacteriaceae > Microbacterium. Next base: position 1,180 of record NZ_RRYE01000582.1, on the reverse strand, counting down.
GGATGCCGCGCCAGCCGCGTCGCGAACTCCGGGCCGGCGGGGTCGAGCCCGAGGAACCCGGCCAATCGCGCGGCTGTCGCCCCCGGTCGGGGAACCCTCGAATGAGGGAATTCGCCGAGGTGAGGGCCAGACCGCGTGGATCGCTCCTCATTCCGGCGGAGAACCTCGATCGAGGGCGGGCGGTGCGCGCGCCGGGCACTCGTCGCACGGCGGTCGGCGCGGCGGCACTCCGCGGCGACCGTGTCGTACGCGAAGAGGTCGTCCGAGGCATCCGGAACCAGAGCGACACGCCCCGCCGCCTCGACCCGCGAATCGCGCGTCGGGAGCGCGAGCGCCGCGAGCAGGCTCGACTTGCCGGCGCCGTTGGGCCCGGCGAGGGCGACGACCTCGCCCGCGAAGAGCTCGAGCGTGACGGATGCCACGGCGACCACCCCGCCGTACCGCACGGTCACATCACACCCGGTGAGCACCGGGTCGCCGGAGCGCACGCGCAGCCCTGCCGCTGTGGGCGATGCGGCGCCCAGCTCTGCGTCAGGTGCGTCGTGGGGCGGCAATGAAGACGAGATCCCCTGCGATTCCACCTCGCTGCGGTCGACCTCCGCGCCGGCCGGCACCTCGACGACCAGGCCGTCATCGATCCGCAGCCGCCGGTCGGCGAGCGGCGCGAGGGTCGCGACGCGGTGTTCGGCCACCACGACGCACATGCCCGCGTCGTGCGCGAGCAGATCGAGCAGCCGCGCCACGCGGACCCGTGCGTCGGCGTCGAGGTCGGCCAGCGGCTCGTCGACGAGCAGCAGGATCGGGTGCTCGACGATCGCGGCGGCGATCGCGACCAGCGTCGCCTCGCCTGCTGAGATTCCGCGCGTGGGACGGTCGAGCAGGCCGCCGATGCCGACGCGCGAGGCGATCTCTGTCACACGAGCTGCCACGCTCACAGGGGCGACGCCCCGCAGCTCGAGCGCAAGTCCGATCTCGTCGCGCACGCGCGCGGTCGCGAAGGCGTCGCGCGGATGCTGGAGCACGACGCCCACGCGCTGCGCGAGGTCGCGCGGCGGCACGGCCGCACGGTCGTGGCCCACGACCCGCAGGGAACCCGCGGTCCACCCGCCGTCGACGTGCTCGTGCAGCCCGGCGATCGCGCGCAAGAACGTGGACTTGCCCGACCCGGTCGAGCCCGAGA
>NZ_RRYE01000581.1 GCF_004010105.1 Microbacterium sp. CPCC 204701 | reverse complement strand
CGCTCGTCTCGGGCCCGCTGCCGGCCGGGCTCGCGCTCGGTGCCGACGGCGTGCTGAGCGGCACGCCGGCCGCCGGGAGCGGCGGCTCGTACCCGGTCGTCGTGCGGGCGGCGAACACCGCAGGCGAGACGACGACCCATCCCACGCTCGTCGTGCGCGAAGCCCCCGCCATCACGAGCTCCGACTCGGCGTCGTTCCTCGCGGGAACCCCGAGCACGTTCACCGTCACGGCGACCGGCTCCCCGGCCCCGGCCCTCACCCTCACCGGGGTGCTCCCCGTCGGCCTCGCCTTCACCGACCAGGGCGACGGCACGGGCACGATCTCGGGCACCGCGTCGCCGCTTGCGGCCGGATCCGCCACGGTGACGCTCGTCGCTGCGAACGCCGCCGGCTCGGTCCAGCAGACGCTGCGGGTCGGCGTCGACAGCGCGCCGTTCTTCACGGGCCCCCTCCACGCCGAGCTCGTCGTCGGAACGCCTGCGTCGTTCTCGGTCACCGCCACAGGGCGACCGGTGCCGAGCATCGCGGCACTAGGCGCGCTGCCTGCGGGGCTGTCACTGACCGACGAGGGAGATGGCACGGCGACGCTGTCGGGCACCCCCACGGCGCCGGGTGTCACCACCGTCGCCGTACGCGCGCAGAGCGCCGTCGGCGCACAGGAGGCGTCGCTGACCATCACCGTGCGCCAGGCGCCCGCCATCACGAGCCCCGACACCGCGATCCTCGTCGTCGGCACCGCCGGAAGCTTCACCGTCACCGCGACCGGCAGTCCCGCCCCCGACGTCGCCGTCGCCGCGGGCGCCCTCCCGGCCGGCGTGACCCTGGCCGACAACGGCGACGGCACGGCGACGATCTCCGGCACGCCGGCTGCGGGCACCGGAGGCGACCATGTCGTGACCCTGTCGGCCACGGTCGCCGGACTCTTACCCGCGATGCAGGAGTTCACGCTCAAGGTCAAGCAGGAGCCGGTCTTCACCAGCTCCGCCACGGCCACGTTCGTCGCGGGCACGCCGGGCAGCTTCACGATCGTGACCGAGGCCGTGCCGACGGCATGGCTCGAGATCGTCGGGACGCTGCCTCCGGGTTTGAGCTTCGTCGACAACGGCGACGGTACCGCCACGATTGCGGGGACCCCCGCAGTCGACGCCGTGGGGACGTGGTCGGTGACCGTCAACGCCACGAACGACCTGGTCGACCCGCCGCAGACGCTGACCATCGCCGTCGCTCCTGCTGCTGCTGCCGGCGGCGGCGGCGCGGATGGCGGCGGGAGCGCAGCCGGTTCCCTTCCCGCGACCGGCGCAGACGCGCCGCT
>NZ_RRYE01000580.1 GCF_004010105.1 Microbacterium sp. CPCC 204701 | reverse complement strand
CCGGCGGACTCCCCGGCATCGCCCGCGTCGGGCGGCTCGGTGGCGTCGGCGTGGTCGGACTGACCGGCACGCCGTCGATCGGTCCCCGAGAGGGCGGAGCCTGCGCGGCTCCGCCTTCCCCCATGCCCGCCGGACGACCGGCGTCCGAAGACCGATGGCCCTTCCTCCGTCGAACGCGCTTGGCCAGGATGGAGGTGCGGGGCGGCCGCGAAAGAGGTGGGGATCATGGAATCGGTGCTTCTCGACACTCCGGACGGGATCACGGCGCGGCTGGGGTGGGATCCCAAGACGAACGAGCACGATCGCAAGCGCGTGCTCGCGAAAGAGATCGTCGCGGCGCAGCTCGGCGTCGACCCGAAGGATGTGCGGGTCGAGCGGCAGGCTCCGCGCACATTCGGGTTCCACACGCAGCTGATCGCCGAAGTCGGTGGCGCGGAGGTGCCGCTGAAGATCCGCAACGTCAGCTTCCGTGCTGCGACCGTCGTGGCGGTGGCCGATCCGGCAGTGCCTCTCGGCATCGATCTGCGCGACACGCATCCCGACGAGGCCGAGCTGCATCACATGAAGCGCCATTCGCACCTGCTCGAGGAGCATGACCTGGGCAAGCTCCTCGCGCACTGGACGCGCGTACAGGCCGTGCGCGACGCCGACGGGCGTGCGAGCCGCGTGGCCGGCGACCACGTGCGCCTGAACAGCCCGCTCACCAAGGGCTGGATTCCGGACCGCCGCGTGCAGTACGACCTCGCCGACCTCTCGCGCGACGGCTGGATCATCACGCTCGCCTACGGCGCTACGCCCGCCTGAGGCCTGTCCCTCGCCGTCGCGAGATCAGGAGATTTCGCCGGGGTAGGACGAATCCGGCCGAAACGTCCTGCGCTCGCGAGATCACCTGATCTGGTGACGGGGCGGCGGGGGAGCCGACGAATGCCTCGGACCGACGGATGCTCGGGCCGCCGGATGCCTCGGGCTCGGCATCCGTCGCTCGCCGTCGTGAGATCAGGTGATTTCGCCGGGGTAGGACGAATCCGGCTGAAACGTCCTGCGCTCGCGAGATCACCTGATCTGGTGACGGGTGCGGCGAGCGGGCCGACGGATGCCTCGGCACGAGGCATCACGATCGTCACTCCTCGACGAGCTCGGGCAGGGCGGCCTTCAGCTCGGCGATCCACGCGCGGGCGTTGCCGTCGGAGGGCGCCCGCCAGTCGCCGCGCGGCGACAGCGAGCCCGCGGGCGAGACCTTCGGCCCGTTCGGGATCGCGGAGCGCTTGAACTGGGCGAACGCGAAGTAGCGCTGCAGGAACACCTGCAGCCACTTCACGACCGTCGGGAGGTCGTACG
>NZ_RRYE01000058.1 GCF_004010105.1 Microbacterium sp. CPCC 204701 | reverse complement strand
CGCGCCGCGCGGTCACGGCGCATCCGGCTACGCGCTGCCCCCCGGCTACGTCCCGCCCACCGGCTACGCGCCCTCCGGGGGCCCGGATCACGACCCGGCCCTCACCGCCATGTCGCCCGCGGGATCCGAATATCCGCCGGCGGGACTCCCGCATGCGGCGGCACCGCGCAGGAGGACAGGGCTGGGCGTGGTGGCGCTCGTCCTGGCGCTCCTCGCCGCCGTCGGCGCGAGCATCTTCGCCGCGCTTGCGAGCTTCAACATCGGTCTCGGCACCGGCCGCGAGATCGCGATGCGAGCGCTCGACGCCGACTTCGACTGGTCGATCCTCACGCCGGTGCGCGACTGGGTGCTGCTGGGCGAGGGCTCATTCTGGGTCGGGACGATCGTCGGCATCACGGCGCTCGTGCTCGGCATCGTCGCGATCGCGACGCGCCGCGGCCGAGGTGCCGGCATCGCCGCCGTGGTCATCGCCGCCCTCGGCCCGGTCGTGTTCGGCGTCGTGGTGCAGGGCTTCCTCACGGCGGGCTTCGCCGCAGGCAGCGGCGCCGGCGGCTGACCGCCGGCTCAGACGCGCGGCGCGTGATGCTTCTGCTGCGCCGCGAGGAGGCCCTCCTCCACGAGCTGCTCGACGGCGTCGGCGGCATCGCCCAACAGGATCGGCAGGTTCTTGCGCTCGGTCGCCCCGAACGGATCGAGTACCCAGTCGGCCGGGTCCTGCCGGCCGGCCGGGCGCCCGATGCCCACGCGCACGCGAGCGAACGCGTGGGAATCGAGCGCCTTCGCGACGTCACGCACGCCGTTGTGGCCGCCGTGACCGCCGCCGGCCTTCAGCCTGATCGTGTCGAAGGGGATGTCGAGCTCGTCGTGCACGACGACGACCTGCTCCGGCGGCACGCCGTAAAACTTCGCGAGCCCCGCGACGGGGCCGCCCGAGACGTTCATGAACGTGTTCGGCTTGGCGAGCACGAGCTTCGCTCCTCCGGGCCGCAGCCACGTCTCGACGACACGCGCGTTCGCCTTGTGCGCGCGGAACGACTCTCCGCGGCGCGCGGCCAGCTCGTCGACGACCAGCTGCCCGACGTTGTGACGGGTCGATTCATACCGTGGTCCGGGATTGCCGAGACCCACGATCAACCACGCCTGCGCCATGTCTTCCATCCTGCCCGACGGGCTCTCGCAGAGACGAGACGAGGGGGCGCGGCATCCGCACCCCCTCGTCCCCGCGTTCGACCGGCTTACTCGGCCGATGCCTCCGCGGCGGACTCGGCGGTCTCAGAAGCCTCGGCCTGCTCGGCGGCGACCTCGGCGTCGGCCTCGGCGATCTCGTCCTCGGCGGCGAGCGTGGCGGCCGGAACCGAGATCGCGACGACCAGGACCTCGGGGTCGGCAGCCAGCACCGCACCCTTGGGCAGCTTCAGGTCGGCCGCGGTGATGTGCGTGCCGTCCTCGCGGCCCTCGACGTCGACCTCGATGTGCTGCGGGATGTGGGTCGCCTCGACCTCGAGCGCGATGGTCTGCGCGTCGAGGTTCACGATGGTGCCGGCGAATGGCTCGCCCACGACGACGACCGGCACCTCGACCTGGACCTTCTCGCCCTTCTTGACGACGAGGAGGTCGATGTGCTCGATGATCTGGTGCACGGGGTCCCTCTGGACGTCCTTGACGAGGGTCAGCTGGTGGGTGCCGTTCACGTCGAGCTCGAGCACCGCGTTCGCGCGGCGGATGAGCAGCGCGGTCTGGTGGCCGGGCAGCGCGACGTGCACCGGGTCGGTGCCGTGACCGTAGATGACGGCCGGGATCTTGCCGGCGGCGCGCAGGCGGCGGGCGAAGCCCTTGCCGAAGTTCTCGCGGAGCTCGGCCTGGACCTTGGTGTCGGGTTCAGTCGACATGGGGTTCTCCTCCGGGCACGGGTGCCCGTTCATCATGGGGCTGCGCGGTGGCGGGGCCCGGGGTATGTGGGTGTGTCTCGACTCGAACGCGCACGCGTGAGGAAGCCAACGGGCCTGCTTCACCGCGTCGATCACGGATGCCTGAGCCCGCAGCGACCCGCGGGCGCGAGGCATCCCTCGCCGAAGTTCGACACGAGTCTACCAGCGCCGCCGGTACGCTGAGGAACGCACGTCTTCGAACCCGCCCGACGGAGGATCCCATGGAATACGGCTTCTTGTCTCACGCGCTGCTGTGGCTCATCGGCGCGATGGCGGCGCTCGGCGCTCTCGGCACCGTGCTCGCGTTCTGGGGTCTCGGCCGACAGGCCTACCGCAAGGACTGACACGGGCCGCCGCGGCGCTGCGACCCGTCAGGCCTCGCCTGCTGCGCGCAGGCGCGAGACGGCCCCGTCCGCGACCTCGATCGGCGGCCGGTCGTTGACGACGACGACACCGCGCTCGTCGTCTGCGAGCGGCTCGAGCGCGGCGAGCTGCGATGCCAGCAGCGACGACGGCATGAAGTGCTCACGCGAGCTCATGCGCCGGGCGAGCTCCTCGACCGACACCTTCAGCTCGACGAAGACCGCGTCGGGGGCACCCTCCCGGATCCGGTCGCGATAGCGGCGGGCGAGCGCCGAGCAGGCGACCACGGCGCCGCCCGCGGCACCGCGAAGCGTCTGTGCCACGATGTCGAGCCACGGCCAGCGGTCCTCGTCGGCCAGCGGCGTTCCGGCGGCCATCTTGGCGACGTTCGCGTCGGGGTGCAGGTCGTCGGCGTCGACGAATGGCAGGTCGAGCCGCGTCGCCAGCACGGCACCGACGACGGTCTTGCCCGAGCCGCTCGGGCCCATCACGACGATCCGGGATGCCTCAGCCACGGCTGCCACGCTACCCTCACAGTCCCTCGCCCGAGGCCGTGAGCACCCGGCCACGCGCCGTAACACGCGTGGTCCAGACTCTAGGCTGGATGTGTCCCACGATCTCAGGAGCATGCGTGTCTTCGAACGACTCCTCGCCCGTCGGCGAGCAGGCCCAGACGAACATCTCGACCGACCAGGACCAGGCGCCTGATGAGGCGGCGACGGCGCATGCGGCGGCTCCGGCGCCCGAGGACGTCGCCCGTCCCACTCCTGAGCCGCAGGGCCCGGAGGCCGTTGTCACGGCGACGGCGAACATCGGTGTGGTGGGTCTGGCGGTGATGGGCTCGAACCTGGCCCGCAACCTCGCGTCCCGTGAGGGCAATACCGTCGCGGTGTTCAACCGGTCGCGGTCCAAGACCGACGAGCTGGTCCAGACGCACCCGGAGGCGGGTTTCGTGCCGGCGTTGTCGTACGAGGAGTTCGCGGCGTCGCTGGTGAAGCCGCGCACCGCGGTGATCATGGTCAAGGCCGGCCGCCCCACCGACGCGGTGATCGACGCGCTGGTGGAGGTGTTCGAGCCGGGTGACATCATCGTCGACGGCGGCAACGCGCTGTTCACCGACACCATCCGCCGGGAGAAGGCGGTGCGCGAGACCGGCATCAACTTCGTCGGCATGGGCGTCTCGGGCGGTGAGGAGGGCGCGCTGCTGGGCCCGTCGCTGATGCCCGGCGGCTCGGACGAGTCGTGGATCACCCTCGGCCCGATCCTGCGGTCGATCGCGGCGGTCGCCGAGGGTGAGCCGTGCGTGACCCACGTCGGCCATGACGGTGCCGGGCACTTCGTGAAGATGGTGCACAACGGCATCGAGTACGCCGACATGCAGCTGATCGCCGAGGCGTACGACCTGATCCGCCGCGGCACCGGCAAGACGCCGGCCGAGATCGCCGAGGTGTTCGCGGAGTGGAACCGGGGTGAGCTGGAGTCGTACCTGATCGAGATCACCGCCGAGGTGCTGCGTCAGGTCGACGCCGCCACCGGGAAGCCGCTGGTGGATGTCATCGTCGACCAGGCCGGAGCGAAGGGCACCGGCGCGTGGACGGTGCAGACCGCGCTGTCGCTGGGTGTGCCGGTGTCGGGGATCGCCGAGGCCACCTTCGCCCGGTCGCTGTCGTCCCACCCCGAGCAGCGCGAGGTGTCGCGCGAGCTCCCCGGCCCGGTCGAGGCGCTGCGGGTCGACGATGTCGACGCGTTCATCGAGGACGTGCGCCTGGCCCTGTACGCGTCGAAGATCGTCGCATACAGCCAGGGGTTCGACGAGATCCGTGCCGGCGCCGCCGAGTACGACTGGAACATCGACCTCGGCGCCATCGCGAAGATCTGGCGCGGCGGCTGCATCATCCGCGCCCAGTTCCTCAACCGCATCACCGACGCCTACGCCCAGGCCCCCGACCTGCCCGTGCTGCTCACCGCACCCTATTTCGTCGACGCCCTCGGCCGCGCCCAGGCCTCGTGGCGGCGCATCGTGTCGACGTCGGCGAACTCCGGCATCCCCGCCCCCGCGTTCTCGTCGTCGCTGGCCTACTACGACGGCCTGCGCGCCGAGCGCCTGCCCGCCGCCCTCATCCAGGGCCAACGCGACTTCTTCGGAGCCCACACCTACAAGCGCATCGACAAGCCCGGCACCTACCACACCCTCTGGTCGGGCGACCGCACCGAGATCGAAGCCGAAGACACCCACTGACGCAGCCGACCGGCTCGGCGGCCGCGCGTGCGGTCGCCGAGCCGGTCACTGCGTGTCACGCCGGTCGAACGTTGTGGTTGCGGCAGAACACGTTCGCCGGATCCCATTCCCGCTTGATCGCGGCCAGGCGGCCCATGGTCTCGGGCTGGTACATGCGCTCCGGCCACGACGGGTCGGTCGAGGTCGTGAAGTTGCCGTAGACGCCCCCGCCGAGCGCCTCGATGGCGTCCCACTCGGCTGTGACCTCGGCCCGGCGCGCGTCGTCGAGCATGCCCGGGATGTCGAACGCGCCGGCCATCGCGAACCACGTCGCGTCACGAGCCGGGAACGGCGAGTCGGCCTGCGCGACGTCGCCGTAGGCGCCGCCGAGCGAGCGCAGGAACACCACCGAGGCCGGGTTCTGCTCGTGGAACGTCACCAGCCGGTCGATCGCGTCGTCGCCGAGGTCGCGCAGCAGCGTATTGCCTCCGACGAACCCCGGCATGGGGCTCTCGGGATCGAACTCGGGCGTCTGCAGCAGGATGTCGGCGTACTGCTGCACGCCGATCTCTCGCGCGATGATGCCCGGCACCTCGCGCAGCGGCGCCAGCGCACGGCGGGCGGCCTCTTCGTCGGTGCCGATCCAGACGGCGGTGATGGTCGCCCCTGCGGGCGCGCTCGGATCCATGGGCGGCACGTCCATGTACGTGAGGGTGAGTTCGCGCGGCGCGGTCTTCATGAGGCCGGCCAGTGCCCGCAGCGCGGGGCGTGCATCGCCCTCGATGCCGAAGACGGCGTGCACCACGCCGTCGAGTCGGTGCGCGTCGAAGTCGAAACGGGTCACCACGCCGAAGTTGCCACCGCCGCCGCGCAACGCCCAGAACAGGTCGGGATGCGACGACGCCGACACCTCGACGACGTCGCCGCTGGCCGTCACCAGCTGAGCGCCGACCAGCTGGTCGGACGCGAGACCCCACGCTCTCACCATCCAGCCGATCCCGCCGCCGAGTGTGAGCCCGCCCACGCCGACCGATGCGGTGTCGCCGGAGCTCAGCCCGAGCCCCTGCGCACCGAGTGCGCGCGCGATGGCGCCCCACTGCGCGCCGCCACCGACGCTCACGCGCGTGCCGTCGACCGAGACGTCGTCGAGGGCCGAGAGATCGATGGTGACGCCGCCGGGCACCTGGCCCCACGCGCTGTGGCCGCCGCTGCGGACCATGACGTCGAGCCGCTCTGCGGCGGCGTAGCGGAGGGCGCCACGCACGTCGTCGACGTTCGAGGCGCGGATGACGACGGCGGGTTCGCCGATGCCGGAGTGGAATCTGCGGGCGGCGTCCCAATCGGGGTCGCCCGGACGGATGATCGTGCCGCCGATGGCGGTCGTGAGCTCGTCGAGGGTCATGCCGGTCACACTAGGACCACCCGGCGACATCGCGACACGGTGTTCGCCGTCAGCGAGGCGAGGAATGCCCCAGTCCCGCCGACCGCCGCGCCGCCCTAGGCTCGACGCCATGGCGAGAATCCTCTACATCGGCGGCACCGGCACCATCAGCGCGGCATGCGTGCGCCGCTCTGTGGCCCTCGGCCACGAGGTCGCCGTGCTCAACCGCGGCGGGGCGCGACGGCCGCTCCCCGCGGAGGTGCGCCTGATCCAGGCCGACATCCGCAACCCCGCGACCGTCCGCGCGGCGCTCGGAGGCGAGACGTTCGACGTCGTCGCACAGTTCCTTGCGTTCACGCCCGAGCACGTCGCCGCCGACCTCGACCTGTTCGAGGGGCGCACCGGGCAGTACGTCTTCGTCAGCTCGGCATCCGCCTACGAGAAGCCGCCGCGCCGCCTGCCGGTGACCGAGTCGACGCCGCTGCGCAATCCGTTCTGGCAGTACTCGCGCGACAAGATCGCGTGCGAGGACGCGCTCGTCGCGGCGCACCGCGAACGGGGTCTGCCGGTGACGATCGTGCGACCCTCGCACACCTACGACGAGCGCCTGCTGCCGACCCTCGGCGGGTGGACCGACATCGCGCGCATGCGCGCGGGTCGGCCGGTCATCGTCCACGGCGACGGCACGAGCCTGTGGACGATCACGCACAGCGAGGACTTCGCAGTCGCGTTCACCGGCCTGCTCGCGAATCCCGCGGCGATCGGGGACGCGTTCACGATCACCGGCTCGCACGCGCCGACCTGGAACCAGATCTACGGATGGCTCGCCGACGCCGCCGGGGTCGCGGCACCTGAGCTGGTGCACGTCGCGTCCGACACGATCGCGGCGTTCGCGCCCGACCTCGCCCCGTCGCTTCTCGGCGACAAGGCTCACTCGATGGTGTTCGACAACGCGAAGGTGACGGCTCTCGTGCCGGATTTCCGCACCACGATCACCTTCGACGAAGGGGCACGCCGCATCCTGGCGCACTACGACGAGCATCCCGACGCGCAGCGCGTGGACGCGGACCTCGATGCGGTGTTCGATCGCATCGCCGCTCACGCCCGCGCCGCGGGATAGCGGCAGCGCCTGCAGCACCATCAGGATCCCGCCGCGCGATCGTGACCAGCTGCCGCTGACCGCCCGACGGCTCGCCGAGCGGCTCGAGCGCCCTGTCCTCACGGCGGTCAGGTGCCCGTCGTAGGAACCTGCGAAGCGACCTCATGGCGCCGCCGGCGCCGGCTCTGAGGACGTCATGAGCGCGGCAGCCGCCGTGCATCTCGGTTCACAGCGCGCACATAGCCCGTTCCATAGGAACCGCATAGGAACGGCGCCACAATGGACGCATGACCGCCCCCTCCCCTGCCCTCCTCCGCCCCGACGGCTCCGCGCTGCGCGTACTGGTGGTCGACGACGAGCAGATGCTCACCGACCTGCTGTCGATGGCGCTGCGCATGGAGGGATGGGAGGTTCGCACGGCGGGCTCGGGCTTCGAGGCGCTGCAGGCGGCGCGCGAGTTCGGTCCCGACGCGATGGTGCTCGACATCATGATGCCCGATCTCGACGGGATGGCCGTGCTGCAGCGACTGCGGCAGTCAGGCGACGACGTGCCCGTGCTGTTCCTCACCGCGAAGGATGCGGTCGGTGACCGCGTCGCGGGTCTCACCGCCGGGGGCGACGACTACGTCACGAAGCCGTTCAGCCTGGAGGAGGTCGTCGCGCGACTGCGGGGCCTGATGCGCCGCGCCGGCACCGCGCACGCCGCCGGGGCCGAGCCGATCCTGCGTGTGGGCGACCTGACCCTCAACGAGGACAGCCACGAGGTCGAGCGCGCCGGCGAAGAGCTCGAGCTCACCGCCACCGAGTTCGAGCTGCTGCGCTACCTCATGCGCAACCAGCGACGCGTGGTGTCGAAGGCGCAGATCCTCGACCGCGTGTGGAACTACGACTTCGGCGGGCGCTCGAGCGTCGTGGAGCTGTACATCTCGTACCTGCGCAAGAAGATCGACGCCGGCCGCGAGCCGCTCATCCACACCGTGCGGGGCGTCGGCTACATGATCAAGGCCCCGCAATGACGGGCCAGCCCACGGCGGCCACGACGACGGATGCCAAAGCCGCCGTGGAGGCCGAGGACGCAGTCCCCCGGCGCACATCGTGGACTCTCCAGCGCAAGCTGATCACGACGGTGGTGTCGATCACGTCGTTCATCCTGGTGCTGGTCGCCGTCGCGACCAGCGCCATCCTGGGACAGGTGCTGGAGTCGCAGCTCGACTCCGACGTGACAGCGGCCCGACAGAGCGTCGAGTTCATGCGGGTGCCGATCGCGAGCGGGCTCACGGCAGAGCAGATCCTCCAGCAGCAGCAGCCGCCCCGTCCAGGCTTCTTCCTCGCAGTGGAGTCCACGCCCGGCGATCCGACGGCCGCCGTCGTCGATGCTGACGGCGACGTCGTCGCGCTCACCGCAGGGCAGATCGACGAGACGGTCACGAGCCTTGAAGCGCAGCGCGGCCAGCTGGTGGTGACGATCGAAGAACTCGGCACATACCGGGTCGAGGGCGTTCAGCTGGGGAGCGCCGTCGCGATCTTCGGCCTTTCGCGCGCAGGCATCACCGAGACGCTCACCCGCATGCTCACGACGATCGGCCTGCTTACGGCCGGCGGCCTCGTCCTCCTCGCGGTGGCCACGGCGTGGACGATCCGCGCCGGCCTCGCGCCCCTTCGCGCGGTTGCCGACACCGCGGCGCGCGTGTCCAGACAGCCGCTCGCTCAGGGCGAGGTGACGATCGCCGAGCGAGTGCCCGCCGCGCAGGCGGACCCGAGAACCGAGGTGGGCCAGGTGGGCGAGGCGCTCAACACGCTCCTCGATCACGTCGACGAGTCGCTGGCGGTGCGCCAGCGCAACGAGGAGAGGATGCGCGCGTTCGTGGCTGATGCCAGCCATGAGCTGCGCACTCCTCTGGCGTCGATCCGCGGCTACTCCGAGCTGTCGCTGCGCGCCCTTCGACAGGCTCAGGGAGCGGTCCTGAGCCAGATCACCACGATCGAGAACACCGAGGAGTCTCTCGAGCGCATCCAGGCGCAGTCGCTGCGGATGACGTCACTGGTCGAAGATCTGCTGCTGCTCGCGCGGCTCGACGAGGGTCAGGAGCTCGTGTTCGGAACGGTCGACCTCACGCGGCTCGCGATCGACGCGATGGGCGACGTGGGCGCCACCGGCCCGGGCCACACGTGGGTGCTCGAGGTGGGCGACGAGCCCGTGCTGATCGCGGGCGACAGCGGTCGGCTTCACCAGGTGGCGGCGAACCTGCTCGCCAACGCGCGCACCCACACGCCCGAGGGCACCACCGTCACGGTGGGCGTCGCCCGCGAAGGCGGCGCCGCAGTGCTGCGCGTGCACGACGACGGACCCGGAGTCGATCCCAAGGTCAAGGACGAGCTCTTCGAGCGGTTTTCGCGCGGCGACCGCTCGCGAGCCCGGCAGACCGGCGGCACGGGCCTCGGGCTGTCGATCGCCCGGGCGATCGTGGAGGCGCACGGCGGCTCGATCTCGGTGACGAGCGACCCCGGCGACACGACGTTCGAGGTGCGCCTGCCCGCGCGCCCGGCGGATCCGAAGCCCGCAGCCGCCCCTCAGTAGCCGCTGAAGGCGTCGGTCGTGATCGATCGGGCCCGCTCGAGGGCCGGCGCGAGGTCCGCGATGAGTCCCGCCGGACCCGAGATGTAGGCATGCCGCGCCGCGATGTCAGGCACCACCCGCAGCAGACGCTCCGCATCCAGGCGCACGCCTTGCGCCCACTGCCAGTGGTCGGGGAGGTTTTCGGGCCGGGTGCGCGTGAAAACGATCACACGGGCGCCGGACGCCTCGATCTCGTCGCGGTACGCCAGGTCTCCGGCATCCGACGCGACGTAGACGAGCACGATGTCGCGATCCTGACCGGCGAGGCGCGCGTGACGCAGCTGCGACACGAACGGCGTCACCCCGATGCCCGCGGCGACCATCAGGATCGGCGCCGTGTCGCGCGTGGGCAGCAGGAAGTCCCCCCACACGCCGGTGATCGCGAGGCGGTCGCCTTCGCCCACGGCTGCGAGCGCCTTCTTGAAGGAGCTCTGCGGCTTGGAGCTGTCGCCGTCCTTGAACGCCACCTTGAGCATGGGCAGGTCTGCCGGCGCAGACGCGATGCTGAACTCGCGCCGCGTACCGCGCGCGTCGGGGTGCCGGTGGGGCACCTCGAGCTCGAGGTACTGACCCGGACGGAACGACAGCCGGTCGTGCACGCGGAACGTCAGCTCGCGAACAGTCGCGGTGGGCTGCGCGCGCGAGACCAGGGTGAGCCGCACCGCGGTGCGCAGAGCGAATGCGAAGGCGACGAGGTTGCCGACCAGGAGCGCCCGCTCCTGACCGAGCGTGATGTCGCCGACGGGGAGCGGCCACCCCGCGAGCACACCGACCACGGCGGCGACCGTGAACTGCTGCCAGCGGCGCGGCGGGAGAGTGAGCGGCTCCGACAGCATGAAGGCGCCGAGAAACAGGAACGGCGAGGACCACAGCACCGGCCAAAGGATGTCGAGCAGCTCGATGTCGAGTCCGGCCTCCTGGTACTGCACCGAGGTCCGCACCACCGCCACGGCGACGGCGATCACGACGAAACCGGTGACCACGCGCAGCTTCTCGGTGCGCACCAGCACCGCGATGCCCAGCAGGATGACGGGACCTGCGAGGGCGGGCGTGCCGACCCACCACGACGATGCCCCGAGCGCGGGCCACGCGAGGCTGAGGAGCGTCAGCACGGTCGCGCCGACCGCCGCAGGGTTGAAGATATGGCGGCCGCGCCACGCCAGGACGTACTTCGACAGCGACGCGACGGCTCCGGCGATCGCGATGCCCGCGAGCCCGGTGAGCTCGAGCGTCGGCCGCAGCACGAACAGCAGGATGTGCGCCGTGATCAGCGAGGACTCGATGCGCCACGGCAGGTTCAGCACGCGCTGGGCCGCGGCATCCACCCCCGCGCACACCGCGGCGAGCACGACGAGGGTGACGACGAGCTGCAGGGGCTCGGGACCGACCAGGTCGAAGAACGACAGCAGCAGCGAGACGACGGCGAGCGCCGCGAGCGCGAGGTACACCAGTCGGTACATCGAGACGCGGCCGAGCACGGCGAAGACGCGGTTCCACGCGGCGGTGAGGGTGCCCAGCACGTCACACCGCCCGGAGCGGGTCGTGGGCGCCGACGGGAGGGACGACGCGGATGCCGTCGCCCGGCCCCACCTCGCCGCCCTGCAGCACGACCGACATGACCCCCGCGAGACGGACCGTCTCGCCGTGGTCGTCGACGTGGACCAGCTCCTTCATGAGTCCGTCCGAGAGGCCGTTGATCTGCGCACACGGGTTGCGCAGCCCGGTGATCTCGATCACAGCGTCCTCGCCGATCTCGAGGCGCGTGCCGCGCGACAGTCCGAGCAGGTCGACACCCGTCGTGGTGATGTTCTCGCCGAGACCTCCCGGCGGCACGACATGGCCGCGGCGGGCCATGTCGTCGAAGAGCTCGGAGTGGATCAGGTGCACCTGGCGGAGGTTCGGTGCCGACGGATCCCGGCGGATGCGCGACAGGTGCTGCACGGTGGCGCCGGCGTGCGCGTCGCCCTCGACGCCGATGCCCGCGACGAGCGTGATGCTCTCGCGCGTCGGCTTGCTGAAGCGATGCTCGTCGTCGCGGGCCACCGCGACGACACGTGCTGGCGCAGAGTCGGTCACCGTTCCACGCTAACGCCTCGCACGAACAGCTCGGCGCGGCATCCGGACGACCACTCGACCCGGCCGTCGGTCGTCATGCGCACCCACTCCACGCCCGACTCGTGCGCCAGGCGCGCGCCGCCGTCGAAGAACAGCGCGGTCGCCACGGCGTCCGCCGTCATCGCCTCCGCAGCCACCGCCCACGTCGCCGCGATCGTGCGGACCGGCAGACCCGTGCGCGCGTCGAGCACGTGGTGCAGTGGGCTTCCGCTCGCCGACGGCCAGGCGCGCCGGTTCACGGCCGAGGCGCACAGCGCGGCATCCGTCACCTCCCACACGCCTATCGCACGACGCGGGTCGAACGGATGC
>NZ_RRYE01000579.1 GCF_004010105.1 Microbacterium sp. CPCC 204701 | reverse complement strand
CGCCGGACCTCCGCGCCGGCGGCGGCCGAGAGCCGGCCGCCGCCGGCGCAGGCGTGTGACCCCAGGTCCACGTGCCAGACCCGTACCCGCCGGGCACGGGCCGACTGGCAGCCGCCCCAGCGGGCTGCCCCTTGGCACCGTAACGGGGGCCGCACCGATCTGTCATCCCAATCCGACGGATTGGCGACCTGGGTCCGGTATCAATCGCGGTTGAGGTAGCGGATCACCGCCTGCACGCGACGATGCGTGTCGGCGTCGGGCGGCAGGCCCAGGGCGTCGTAGATGCGGGACACATGCTGGACCACCGCCTTCTCGGTGAGGAACAGCTTGGCTCCGATGCTGGCGTTGCTGCGCCCTTCGGCGACGAGTGCGAGCACCTCCTGCTGTCGTGGCGTCAGCCCTCCGACGGCGGCCTCGGAGTGCCGCGCGCGCCCCACCATGACCGCGACGACGTCGGGATCGAGCGCCGTGCCGCCGCCGGCGACGCGCTCGAGGTCCTCGAGGAACGTCCCGATGTCGGCGATCCGCTGCTTGAGCAGGTAGCCGACGCGCTCCTCACCTTCGGCGAGCAGGTCCTTCGCGTACCGCCGCTGCACGTGCTGCGACAGCACGACGACAGCGGTGCCGGGGTACTCCCGCCGGATCGTCAAGGCGGCCTCGAGCCCTTCGTCGGTATGCGTCGGCGGCATGCGGATGTCGGTGACCACGAGGTCCGGACGCTCGCGGGCGACGGCATCCGTCATCTCTTCTGCATCCCCCACGGCGGCGACCACGACGTGGCCGCCGTCGCGCAGCACGAGTTCGAGGCCGCGACGGATGAGCGTCTCGTCCTCGGCGATGATCACGCGCATGGCACCTCCGCCCGCACGCGGGTGCCCCGGCCCCGCGGACTCGAGATCGAGATCGTCCCGCCGATCGCCTCGACCCGGTCGGCGAGGCCGCGCAGGCCGGAGCCTGCACCCATCGACGCCCCGCCCACACCGTCGTCCTCGACGTCGAGGTGCACCCGGTCGCCCTGGACCGCGAGGCGGACCCGCGCGAGCTTGGCGTGCGCGTGCTTGACGACGTTCGCGAGCGCCTCGGTGAGGACGAAGTAGGTGGTGGCCCCGACGAGATCGCCGATCGCGTCGTCCTCGACGTCGGACTCGAACTGGGTGGGAATCGGCATCCGGTCGGCGAGATCTTCCGCCGCGGCGGCGAGCCCGCGCTCGATCAGCGCCGCCGGGACGAGGTCGCGCACGAGAGCGCGCACATCCGCAGCGGCCTCGTCGATGTCGACCCGCAGGCGCGTGGCACGCTCGGCGACCGTGGCGGACGGCGCCGTGGCGAGCTGCTGCGCCTCGAGCG
>NZ_RRYE01000578.1 GCF_004010105.1 Microbacterium sp. CPCC 204701 | reverse complement strand
GGAGCGGCCCGGCGTCGAGCGCCGCGACATCGTAGGGAATCGCGAGCACGGTGGGCACACGATAGGTGAGCGCGTGCTCGATCGCGATGACCGTCGTGGCCGCGGCATCCGCTCGCCCCACGGTGTACGTGCGCGCACCCACCGCCGATGCGAGCGCGATCTGATCGACGTCCCACGGGCGCGGGCCCGAGGTCGGCTCGTCGCCGACGACGAGCACGAGCGGCACGTGCGCCTGCACGGCCTCGGCGAGGGCGGTGATCGTGTTGGTGAACCCGGCGCCGTACGTCGAGGTCGCCGCGGCCAGGCGGCCGGACGCGCGATGAAAGGCATCGGCGGCGACGACGGCACCGGCCTCGTGGCGCACGGCGGTGAACTCGACGTCGGTCGAGCGCTCGAGCGCGTCGAGGAAGTACGCGTTGCCGTTGCCCATCACCCCGAACACGTGGTCGATGTGGCGGGCGAGGGTGAGAGCGACGTGAGCAGACACGGTGGGCATGGGAGGACTCCAGCGAAACGGAACGGATTTCAGGCCGTATGTGTCTCGCGCGCTCGCGCTGCGTGCCCATTTTTCGAGCACCGGCGGGATCGTCCCCGCCGGACGAGTCGAGTATAGGACTTCCGCCATGATGGACAGTATGAAGACGATCCAGCTGCGCCGCTACACGCTCGTCGAGGGAGAGTACGACGCGTTCGTCGACTGGTGGCAGCGATGGATGCCGAAGGTCCGGCCCGCCGCCGGCTTCGAGATCGAGTTCGCCTACGGTCTGCGCGAGACGAACGAGTTCGTGTGGGCTGTGAGCGCCCCCGGCGATGAGGCGGCATTCCTCGACCGCGAGAAGACGTACATGGCGTCGGATGCCCGCGCGGAGGCCTTCGACGGCGTGCCGCAGCGGGTCGCGGTGCACGACGTCCGCTTCGTCACGGAGTTCCCGACCACGGGCTGAGGCGTCAACCGCCGAGCGCCTCGCGGATCGTGCTGGCCGACCTGGCCAGACGCGCCGCGATCTGGGCGTCGTCGTGAGAGCTTGCGACGTAGACCACTGCGATCGACGCCGGCTCGCGCCCACGCAGCGTGAGCGGCACGGCGACCGCGCGCAGCGTCGGGATGACCTCGTCGTGGCTCGTCGCGAAGCCGCGGGCCGCGGCATCCGTCACCTCCGCGGCGAGGGCGGGTGTCACCTCGGCCGGCCACGACGGCGGGGGCAGCAGCGACAGGATCGCCTTGCCCGGTGCTCCGCGCGTGACCGGATGCCGCGTCCCGGGGCGCTGCGCGACCGAGGCGACCGCGTGCCGCGGCTCGATCGAGACGAGCGTGACGCACTCGTCGTGGTCGAGCACCGCGAGGAAC
>NZ_RRYE01000577.1 GCF_004010105.1 Microbacterium sp. CPCC 204701 | reverse complement strand
GGCCACGGGGCTCGGTTGGTCACGGATGCCGCGCTCGAGGCGGGCGCCGCGCACATCCTGTCTGACACCGACTCGCGCGTGGATCGACTCGGACGCGACGTCCTCGCCCCCGAAGTCGTCTTCGGCCTCGAAGGCCACGGCACCCCGGCGCTCACCCTCACTGCGCCCGTGCTCTCGATCAAGCCGCTCCTCGCCGGCGAGGGAGTCTCGTACGGCTACCTCCATCGCGCAGAGCGCGACACTCGCGTCGCGCTCGTCGCGGGCGGCTACGCGCACGGCGTCGCGCGTGCGATCGGCGGCCGAGCGACGGTGCTCATCGGCGGATCGGAGCTTTCGATCATCGGCCGCGTCGCGATGGACGTCTGCGTGGTCGACATCGGAGACGCCGCCGTCGCGCGCGGCGACCGAGCCGTCTTCCTCGGACCGGATCACCCCGACGCGGCGCGGAGGTGGGCTGACGCGAGCGGTCTCACTGAGCTCGAGCTCGTGGCGGGCGTAGGTCTGCACGCCGCGCGCGAGGAGGTCGCGTGAACGCGGAGCTGCGGGTCGATCTCGACCGCTTCCGGCGCAACGTCCGCGCCGTTCGGGCCCGAATGGCACCCGCCGACGTGCTCGTCGTCGTGAAGGACGACGCCTATGCGCTCGGCGTCGAGCCGATCGTGGAGGCGGCGCTCGAGGCCGGGGCGACGTGGTTCGGTGCTCTGGATGCCGCGAGCGCGCTGCGCGCGGCCCAGGTGGCGGGGGATCGAGCCCGGGTCTTCGCGTGGCAGACCCTCGGCGTCGACGAGACCGAGGAGTCCCTGGAGGCCGGGCTCGAGCTCGGGGTCGGAGACGCCGCGTATCTCGAGCGCGTTGCGGCGGCCGCCGCACGCAGGAATGTTCCGGCGGCGGTGCATCTCAAGATCGACACCGGCCTGCACCGCAATGGCGTGCGCCCCGAGCAGTGGCCGGCCGTCGTGGCACGGGCGGTCGAACTGGAGCGGACGGGGCGGATCCGCGTCGCCGGAATCTGGAGCCACATCGCCGAGGCCAGCGACGCCGAAGACGACGCGTCACGTGCGGCCTTCGATGCGGCGGTGGAGCACGCACAGGGCGCGGGCCTCGATCCTGGTGTCCGGCATCTCGCGGCCAGCGCCGCGGCGTGGCATCGCCCGGAGTTCCGCTACGACCTCGTGCGGGTGGGGGCGTTCTGCTACGGCATCCGTTCGGCCGATGGGCCCGAGCTGGACGGGCTCGCACCGGTTGCCACCCTCGTCGCGCGCGTCGTGCGCGTCGCCGAGCGCCGGGCCACGGTCGGCATCGGTGCGGTGGACGGCGTGCTGTCCACGCTCGTTGGTCGCGCCCGCGTCGCGACG
>NZ_RRYE01000576.1 GCF_004010105.1 Microbacterium sp. CPCC 204701 | reverse complement strand
GTCTCGCGCACCGGGGCGGCGCCCGCGGCGCTGACCACCGACGGCACCGAGAGGGCCACGCCGTCGACGCCGTGGAAATCGTGCAGCACGGGCGAGACCGGCATCACCGCGTGCTCATCGCGCAGGATCGCCTCGATGATGCGCGCGCTCGACAGTCCGATCGCGTAGTTCGTGGCGCCCTTGCCCTGGATGACCTTGTAGGCGGCGTCCCTCACGTCGACCGCGATCCGGTCGAGCTCGTCGGCGGTCATGCGGTCGCCGCGAGGCGTGACCCACTCGAGGATCGGCACGGTGCCGATGGTCGCCTTCGACCACAGCGCGAACTCGGTGTCGCCGTGCTCGCCGACGATGTATCCGTGGACGCTGCCGGTCGAGACGCCCGCGCGTTCGGCGAGCTTCCACCGCAGGCGGGACGTGTCGAGGACGGTGCCCGATGCGAAGATGCGCTCGGGCGGCAGTCCGGTCTCCTCCTGCGCGAGCACCGTGAGCACGTCGCAGGGGTTGGTGACGACCACGTAGATGGCGTCGGGAGCCGCCTCGAGCAGCTGCGGCATCATCTTCTTCATGATCCCGGCGTTGACGCCGGCGAGCTCGATGCGGGTCTGCCCCGGGTCCTGCTTGGCGCCCGCGGTGATCACCACGACATGGGAGCCCTCGACGACCGAGAGGTCGCTGCCGCCGGTGATGTCGCTCGAGCCGGTGAACTGCGTGCCGTGCGCGAGGTCGAGCACCTCGGCCTCGACGCGTGCGGTGGCGATGTCGTAGAGGGCGACGTGCCGCGCGGACCCGCGGATCAGCGCCGCGTACGCCGTGCTCGAGCCGACACTGCCGGCGCCGACGATGGTGACTTTCGAATTCTCGATGACGGCCATGCGGCAAGTCTCGCAGGGCGACGGATGCCGCGGCACCTGCCCCTTGGAAGTGAGCGGCATGGTGCGCCTGCGCCGGCAGGGGCATCGATTCGCGGCATCCGCTCGCGTGTCGTAAACTCGACGACGGTGACGTGTCCGAGCGGCCGAAGGTGCAACTCTCGAAAAGTTGTGTAGGGTAACCCCCTACCGTGGGTTCAAATCCCACCGTCACCGCCATGAAAACCCCTGTTCAGCAGGGGTTTTCTCCTGTCTCTGACCACGGTTTGCCCATATCTGCCGAGGAGTCGACGGGCGGCTAGCGCGTAGATTGTGGAGTCGGTCGGCGCCGCGAGCGCGGTCGCGGGCGCCCGTCCTCGACTCGCGAAAATTCGCGGTTTGACGCGGTTCTGTCGACGCTGCGGGGATGCCGTGCTTGTTTGGTCCTCCCTGCGGTGCGCAAAATCCCAGCGTAGCCAGGGGGACGAGCGTCGTCGGCCCCGGCCGCCG
>NZ_RRYE01000575.1 GCF_004010105.1 Microbacterium sp. CPCC 204701 | reverse complement strand
GACTCGCTCCCGGGCGAGGCCGAAGCGCTCGGACTGCTGTCGCTGCTGCAGTTCCACCGGTCCCGCGAGCCCGCGCGCGCCGTCGGCGGCGAACTCGTGCTGCTCGGCGACCAGGACCGATCGCGATGGGACGTGGCGCTCGTGGCCGAGGCGCATCGCACCCTCGAGCGCGCCGCGCGCCTGCACCGGCCAGGGCGGTGGCAGCTGCACGCGGCCATCGCCGCGTGCCATTCGGATGCCCCGGATGCGGCATCCACCGACTGGCCGCAGGTGCTGACCCTCTACGACATGCTGCTGACATTCGACCGGTCGCCGGTCGTGCGGCTGAACCGCGCCGTCGCCCTCGCCCGCGTCGCCGGCCCGCAGTACGCGCTCGCAGAGCTGGACGCGCTCGGCGACCCGCTCCCGCGCTCCCACCTGTGGCATGCGGTCCGCGCATCTCTGCTGCGTGAGCTCGGCCGCGACGACGAGGCGCTGGCCGCCGATCTGCGGGCGATCGAGCTCACCGCGAACGACGCCGAGCGCCGGCTGCTCACCGCCCGTGCGACCCCCGGTCGTTGAACTCCCTGAGGACCGCCGCGCGTCCCGTCGCGGGCACCGGTGAGCCCTCACTCACCGCGGGTCGGCGTGAGCGCGTGGGCGACGAGGCGCTCGAGCGTCGTCATGCCGTCGCGCGACAGGATCGACTCGAGGTGGCCCTGCACCGACGCGAACCGGGGTCCGCGCAGCGCGTACACATCCCCCGCGGCATCGGCTGCGACCTCCGCGTCGCCGACCTCGATGGTCCCGGGCGAGACGCGCGCGGTGAAGGTGTTGTAGAAGCCGATGGATGCCGGCATCCCGAACACGTCGACCGTCTTCTGCAGTCCCTGATGCGGTGCGCCCAGCGGCGCGAGGTCGATTCCGAGCGAGTCCGCGAGGATCTGGTGGCTGAGGCACACGGCCAGGAGCGGCCGGCCCGTCGCCCGGCGACGTGCCACCACCTCGCGCATGCGCTCTAGGCGCGGACTCGCGGGGTCGCGGGGGTCGCCCGGCCCGGGACCCGACACCACGAGCTCTGCGTCGTCGATCCGCCTGTCGGTGACGTCGTTCCACGGCGCGATCTCGACCTGCAGGCCGAGGTGGCGCAGTTGGTGCGCGAGCATCGTGGTGAAGCGATCCTCGGCGTCGACGACGAGTGCCGTGCGGCCGGCGAACGGCCCCGCTTCGCCGGTGCCCTGGGGGTTCAGCCAGAACTCGGCGAGCCGGGCGTTGCGCGAAGCCAGCAGCGCTGCGATGGCGGGATCGTCGGCGAGGCGCCGCGGCTCGGCCGCGGGGGCATCCTCGTCCACGGCGTCGGGGTCGATCGCGCGGGTGACGGGCTCCG
>NZ_RRYE01000574.1 GCF_004010105.1 Microbacterium sp. CPCC 204701 | reverse complement strand
GCGCTGCTCATCGTCCGCGATCTGCTCGTAGGGCCCCGCCGCTACACCGACCTCAAGCAGGGGCTGCCCAAGATCCCCACCAACATCCTCTCCACGCGGCTCAAGGAGCTGCAGGAGGGCGGTGTGGTGCGCCGCGTGCCGCTGCCCAACTGCGGGCTGGTGTACGAGCTGACGCCGTACGGGCGCGAGCTCGAACCGGTCGTGCTCGCACTCGGTCGCTGGGGGTTTCAGCAGATGGGCGACCCGGGTGCGGACGACGTCGTGACGGCCGATTCGCTCACCATGGCGCTGCGCACCGCATTCCGGGCGGATGCCGCGGCCCCGCTGCCCGCGGCCGACTACGAGGTGCACGTCGCCGATGTCGTCCTCCGGGTGCAGGTCGACGGACCCGAGCTGCGCATCGCGCAGGTGCGGCCGGCCGGCCGGCCGGTGGACCCCAAGCTCGGGCCGCAGGCCTCGACCGCCGGCGACCCCGACCTGGTGTTCGCCGCGGGCCCCGGCATCCGTCGGCTCATCTCGGGAGAGGTCACGCCCGCCGAGGCGATCGATCGAGGGATCCTCGCCGTCGTGGCCGGTGACCCCGGACTGCTGGAGCGGTTCGCCGAGACGTTCTCGATTCCGCTCGGCCCGGAACGGCGCTCATTGCTGAGATGACGCCGCGACGCGATGGGCTCAGCCGAGCGGTGGCGCGAGCGGCGGTGCGATCGGCTCCGTCGGCTGCGGCGGAAGCGCCGTGATCGTGAACTCAGCGAGACGCCCGAGCCGTCCCGTGATGGGGTCGACATAGCGGATGCCGATCACGTGCTCTCCGGGATTCGTGTTGAAGACGAACCGGCTCAATGGAGCGCCGATGAGCTCATGCCTGATGCCGCTCGTGACGCCGTCGACCCAGACCACGACCGTCTCACCCGCGAGGCCGTCGAGGAGGAGTGAAAGGTCGTTGTCCACTCCCACGGTGTCGGCGGTTTCGAGTTCGGACGCGGGTGTTCCGTTCCCGGCAGTGACGACGGGCGCCGGGAGCGTGAACGGGCCCACCGCCGCGCTCGGCGGGGACTCGAGCAGCGCCGGCGCCGTCTGCACCGCGCGCACCGACATGCCCTCCCGGAGGAGATCTGCGGGGATGTCGGCGATGAACGTGCCGTCAGGATCGACCGTGGTCTGGGTGAGCGTCGCGCCGAGTTCATCGATGAGCACGACAGCCGCGCCGGGTACGCCCGTACCGGTGATCGCGTCGGGCACGAGGGCGTCGAGGTCTGCCACCGGTTGCAGCACCGGCGCAGTCGTGCGTGCGGGCGGGGGCGGTTCCGGAGTCGGGGTCGGGGTCGGGCCTGGGCCCGGGGTCGGGCCTGGGCCCGGGGTCGGGGTCGGGC
>NZ_RRYE01000573.1 GCF_004010105.1 Microbacterium sp. CPCC 204701 | reverse complement strand
CGAGCGGCTCGCGTCCTCCTTCGGTCGACGCCTCATGGTCGGTGTTGCGCAGGTCGTGGTACATCTGTCATTCCCTCTTCGAGGGGACGGTCCGGGTGACCCACCCTCGACATGGCTACGATCGGCCACGACGGCTTTCGACGGCTCCGGCGGAATTCGTCCCCGGTGAAGATTCCTGCGCACGCGCTGTCGAATCGACCGCGCCCCGTTCGTAGCTGTGATGAGGTCGCCGCACCGGCGACCCGGCCGGAGGAGGGTGAGCCGATGACGCTCGACGTCGACACGGTGATCACCCGCCTGCACCGCGAGGAGTGGGCACGGGTGGTCGCGGGGCTCGCCCGGCGCTTCGGCGACCTCGACATCGCCGAGGAGTCGGCGGCGGAGGCGTTCGCGACCGCTATCGAGCGGTGGCCGGCGGACGGAGTGCCCCCGAACCCCGGCGCCTGGATCACGACGACCGCGAGCCGCAAGGCGATCGACCACCTGCGGCGCGAGGCGCGGCGCGACGAGCTGCAGCAGGAGGCGTTCATGTTGACCGACGAGTCGCCCGCAGAGCCCGTCGGCGCGGTCGACGACGACCGGCTGCGGCTGGTGTTCACGTGCTGTCACCCGGCGCTGTCGATGGAGGCGCGCCTGGCGCTCACGCTGCGCATCGTCGGAGGTCTCACGGTCGCCCAGATCGCGCACGCGTTCCTCGTGCAGGAGACGACGATGGGCCAGCGGATCAGCCGGGCGAAGGCCAAGATCAAGGCCGCGCGCATCCCGTACCGCATGCCGGAGCGCGAAGACCTGCCGGCCCGCGTCGACGGTGTGCTGGCGGTGCTGTACCTCGTCTTCAACGAGGGCTACCTCGCCTCTGGTGCCGAGACGGAACCGGTGCGGCGCGATCTCACAGGCGAGGCGATCCGGCTCGCCCGCCTCGTGCGTGCCCTGCTTCCTGCCGGCTCGCACGAGCACGGTGAGGCCACGGGCCTGCTGTCGCTCATGCTCCTCTCAGAGGCGCGCGCCGAGGCGCGGGTCTCGCGCGACGGGGTGCTCGTACGCCTCGACGAGCAGGATCGGACCGCCTGGAACCGCGCGCTCATCGACGAGGGGCTCGCCCTGGCCGACGAGCGGGCGGATGCCGTCGCTCGCGGCGACGGCGGGCTCGGCCGGTACCAGATCCTGGCCGGGATCAACTCGGTGCACGTCCGCGCCGCGCACGCTCGCGACACCGACTGGTCGCAGATCGTGGCCCTCTACGAACTTCTCGAACAGGTCGATCCGAACCCGATCGTGACCCTCAGCAAGGCCATCGCGGTGTCGGAAGTCGACTCGCCCGAAGCGGGCCTCGCCCTCGTCGAGCGACTCGGCGGCGCGCTCGAGGGCTA
>NZ_RRYE01000572.1 GCF_004010105.1 Microbacterium sp. CPCC 204701 | reverse complement strand
CGCCGCTCGGCGCCGAGTCCGGCGGCGATGGAGTCGCCGAGCACGACGAGCTCGACCGGCTCGCCGTCGAAGCGCCGTCGCCACACCCTGTCGGCGTCCAGCGCCTGGTCCCCCAGCGGCTTCCCGATCCGCCCGCGCGCGATCGCCGCCTGCCGCGACAGCACCGCGCGGACGCCGAGCAGCACGAGTGCCGCGCCGAGTGCGAGGCCGAGCACTCCGACCAGGAGGGCTCGCGGCGTCGTGTCACGCGAACGGGACATGGCGCCATGACACAGCGCCCGAGTGAACGGATGCCGTCCCACCGGTGACCAACCGGAATCTCGGGTCCGCGACACCGGCGTGCCGTTCTGGCGACTCGCCACGATCGACGCCTGCAGCCGCGCGTTCCTGGCGACTCGCCAAGAGACTGTAATCAGCACGCGCCGCGGCGCTTTCTGGCGACTCGCCAAGAACGACACCCGCAGGACGCCGTTCTTGGCGACTCGCCATGAACGGTCACGTCGTGGCCCAGTGGTGCTAGGACGCGGCGAGCGCCTCGAGCGCGGTCGCGATGCGGCGCTCGCGGGTTTCGGGCCGCTTCGCCTCGGCAACCGCGCGAGCGATCTCCTTGCGGCGCGAGTACGACAGAGCGTCGAACGCTGCCCGTGCTCCGGCATCCGTCAGCGCCGCAGCGAGGTCGTCCGGCACCTCGACGGCGCCCGGCGGTGTCGAGATCGATCGTCGCGTCCACCTCGTCGCCGATGTCGACGCCGAGCTGCGCGCGCACCGCCTTCGACAGGCCGATCACGTTGCGCCGGTCCATCACCCCGAGGCGCACGCGCGCGTTTCGGTCGCCGATGGCGACCACGACGGCAGCGCGGTTGCCGCCGCCCAGCTCCTTGACCTGGGCGTCGCTGAGCTCGATCGCGGTGGCGGGACCGAAGGGCTCGAGGACGGTGTGGAGGCGCAGGGTCACCCGTCGATCATGCCGGACGCCGCCTCGCCCTCGGAACCCGCAGCGTCTCCTCGGCACCCGCCGTCCGTTCGCGCGCGCTATTGTTCGCGCGTGACCACGCCCTCCCTCCAGCGACGCCTCGGCCTCGGCGACGCCGTCTTCGTCGGTCTCGGCGCCATGATCGGCGCCGGCGTCTTCGCGGTGTGGGCGCCGGCGGCGGATGCCGCGGGCACGGGTCTGCTCGTCGGCCTCGCGATCGCGGCGATCGTCGCGTTCGGCAACGCGACGTCGTCGGCGCAGCTGGCCGCCGCGCATCCGACGTCGGGGGGCACGTACGCCTACGGGCGCGCCGAGCTCGGGCCGTGGTGGGGCTTCGTCGCCGGGTGGGGCTTCGTCATCGGCAAGACCGCGAGCTGCGCGGCGATGGCGCTCACGTT
>NZ_RRYE01000571.1 GCF_004010105.1 Microbacterium sp. CPCC 204701 | reverse complement strand
CGTGGCCCGGCGGTCCGCACGCCTGGCCCGACGACCCGCGGTACGACCGCGAGCTGCTCGCGCACGGCGACGCCCGCAATGTGGTCGACGAGTACCGGTACTGGACGATGGACGCGATCGTCGCCGACCTCGACACCCGCAGGCACCGGTTTCACGTCGCCATCGAGAACTGGCAGCACGACATGAACATCGGCTCGATCGTGCGCAGCGCCAACGCGTTCCTCGCGGCCGAGGTGCATATCATCGGCCGCCGCCGCTGGAACCGGCGCGGGGCCATGGTGACCGACCGCTACCAGCACGTGCGCCACCACGAGTCGATCGCCGACTTCGCCCGGTGGGCGGATGCCGGATCCCTCCCCGTCATCGCGATCGACAACGTCGCCGGATCCGCGCCGCTGCCGGACGCCGACCTCCCCGAGGCGTGCGTGCTGCTGTTCGGTCAGGAAGGACCGGGGCTCTCGCCCGAGGCGCTGGCGGCGGCATCCGGGGTCGTCGAGATCGCGCAGTACGGCTCGACGCGCTCGATCAACGCCAGTGCCGCTGCCGCCGTCGTGATGTACGAGTGGTGCCGCCGCTGGGTGTGACCCCCTCAGGGCGCGTCGTCGCATCAGTCGCGGTCGATGCCGAAGGTGTGGCGCGTCAACGCCTGCAGATCGCGGTCGAGGTCGTCCATGCGAACGCTCGGCTTCGCGTCGGGTCCACGGATCTCGCTGCGGACGACACAAGTCGCGCCTGGAGAGGTGCCGCCTACGCTCCCGTGGTCATCCAGGCCGCGCCGCGCACGCGCCAGCCGAGGGTGACCAGGCGCGCGAGCATGTAGACGCCGAAGAACGCGATCGAGAGCCACGCGAGACCGGTGGCGCCGAGCGGATGCAGCACGGCGATGGCCACGAGCGCCGGCAGGAACGGCACGAGGTTCAGCACGCCGACGATCGCAAGATACTTGGCGTCGCCCGCGCCGATCAGCACGCCGTCGAGCACGAACACGATGCCGCACACCGGCTGGGCCACCGCAAGTACGATGAGCGCGGGCTGCACGAGGGCCGCGATCTCGGCATCCCCCGTGAAGAGCAGCCCGATGGCGCCCGACAGCGCGCCGATGACGGCTCCGACGACGACGCCGAACCAGGCGCCCCATGCGACGGTGCGGCCGAGCACGCGGCGCACGAGCGGGGGGTCTTCGGCGCCGAGGCCCTTGCCGACGAGCGCCTGCGCCGCGATCGCGAGGGCGTCGAGCGCGAACGCCGCCGTCGAGAAGATGGTGAAGGCGACCTGCCACCCGGCCAGTTCGTCGGTGCCGAGGCCCGTCGCCACAGCGACGGTCGCCAGCAGCGCGATGCGCAGCGACACCGTGCGCACGAACAGCCAGCCGCCCGCTCGCGCCGACCC
>NZ_RRYE01000570.1 GCF_004010105.1 Microbacterium sp. CPCC 204701 | reverse complement strand
CGCAGTGTCGGTGCGGCCGTCGCGGGCGTGGGTGCGGATCGCACGCGCCGCATCTCGCCCGACGCGCTCCTGCTCCGACCAGCGACGCTTGGGCGAGGCATCCTGCTGCCCCTCGCGATAGCCGCGATGACCGGGGCTTCTGCTTCCCCGCTTCCCGGCGGACGCCTCGCCGGGGCGTCGCTTCGGCTCGTCGTCGCGCGTGCGTCCGGCGTCCTTCGCGGAGCGGTACTTCGGGTTGTACCGGGGATCGAAGTTCTTGGCGGCGCGACCGCCGGCCGGTTTCTTGTTCTTGGGCATGCGCGTTCCTCGTTGTGCGTCCGTGTGGACTCGCACACCGCCCGAGCCCGCGCGGCGGCCGGAGCCGACCGGACCAGCGTACCTTCGCGCATGCTCACGGAATCCTCAGCCAGGCGAAAGACGACCAGCGTTCTCTCCGCTGTCCGGGCTACTGTGAGACTGAGCGGCTTGCCGCTGACTGGGGATTTCTGTTGTTGTCGTATGGCGGGCCCCGGTTTCGGGTCCTGTTGGGGGCGGCCCGGGACCGGCAGGTGCGCCACCGAACCGATCGTGAGTCGCATGCCTCCCACGACCCTCGCCGACGCACCCGAAGCACCCGAAGCACCAGCCGTTCCTCTTGACGTGGACGCGATCGCCGATCCGTCCGCGCCCGCGCTCGTGACGCCGCCGCGCCCCGCGCGGTCGAGCGCGGTGCCCGACCATCACGCCGTCGCGCACGGCATCGGCCGTCTGGCCGTCCTCTCGCTTCCGGCCGGCGTGATCATCGCCGCTCTCACCACCCAGGACCCGCTGTGGTGGCACCTCCACTTCTCGCAGCTGGGTACGTTCACCGACTTATCGGGCCGCACGTTCAACGCGACCGTGACGTTCTCCGGCTTCTTCCTCGCCGCCTACGGGGTGTTCCTCGCGGTCGCGCTGCCGGTGCACACCGGCCGCCGCACGGCGCGAGCCCTCCGCGGATCCGTGGTGTCCGCCGGGCTCCACCTCACCGCCGTCGGGCTCGTGCCGATCCCCGTGAGCTCGGCCATGCACGACATCATCGCCAGCGGCCTCGGTCTGTCGTTCCTCGCGATCGTCGTCAGCGCCCTCGGTCTGCCCGGACGCACCCGCGGGTTCCGCCGCGCCACCGCACTGTGCGTCGCACTGCTCGCGACGGGCATGGTTCTGCTCACCGCGGGCCTCATCACCCTCGCCCTGTTCGAGTTGGCCGCGTTCGTGTCCATGGGCATCTGGCTGCTCTCGCTCCCCCGCGTGCTCGCGCAGGGCTCGGCGCTCACCGGCATCACCCGCGTACGCCGGACGCCG
The DNA here is from genome assembly GCF_004010105.1 of Microbacterium sp. CPCC 204701. Taxonomy (GTDB): domain Bacteria; phylum Actinomycetota; class Actinomycetes; order Actinomycetales; family Microbacteriaceae; genus Microbacterium. The sequence continues at coordinate 67 of NZ_RRYE01000570.1, read as the reverse complement.
CGCTCGTCGGCGGTGCAGGCACGACGGGCCGCACCCGCGCCCCAGCGCCGCGCGAGCTGGCGCCCGG
>NZ_RRYE01000057.1 GCF_004010105.1 Microbacterium sp. CPCC 204701 | reverse complement strand
CGCGCGCCGACCAGGGCCGTCGCGGTGCGCTCGACCGGCACCGGAGCCGCCGCAACCGTGCCCGGCGCCGCAGCTGGGGCCGAGGCATCCGTTCCCCGTGCCAGCACGCGTGCAACCATGAGCTCGAGCTGCAGGCGAGGCGACGTGGCACCGGTCATGTCGTCGAGCGTTGCGATCACGAGGTCGGCGACGCGCGAGAGCCGCGCGGGGCCGAAGGCATCTGCCTGGCCTTTCATGCGAGCGAGGTCCTCGGCCGAGACACCGCGCAGCACCGCCGCCGCACCCTGGCCCGTCGCCGCGACGACGATGAGGTCGCGCAGGCGCTCGAGCAGGTCGTCGACGAAGCGTCGCGGGTCTTGCCCGGTCTGCACGACGCGGTCGACGGCGGCGAACGCGGCCGCCGCGTCGCTCGCGGCGAATGCGTCGACGACCTCGTCGAGGAGCTCGCCGTGCGTGTAGCCGAGCAGCGCGACCGCGCGCGCGTACGTGACGAGCATGGCGCCCGATCCAGCCGAGGGGTCCGACCCCGCGATGAGCTGGTCGAGGAGCGACAGCGTGTCGCGCGGCGACCCGCCGCCGGCGCGGATGACGAGAGACAGCACGCCGGGCTCGACCTCGACGCCCTCCTGCGTGCACAGCTGCTCGACGTACTCGAGCATCGCGGCGGGCGGCACGAGCCGGAACGGGTAGTGGTGCGTGCGGGAGCGGATCGTGCCGATGACCTTCTCGGGCTCGGTCGTGGCGAAGATGAACTTGACGTGGTCGGGCGGCTCCTCGACGAGCTTCAGCAGCGCGTTGAAGCCCTGCGGGGTCACCATGTGCGCCTCGTCGAGGATGAAGATCTTGAAGCGGTCGCGCGCCGGCGCGAACACCGCGCGCTCGCGCAGGTCGCGCGCGTCGTCGACGCCGTTGTGGCTCGCCGCGTCGATCTCGACGACGTCGAGGGACCCGCTGCCGCCGCGGCCCAGCTCGACGCAGCTCTCGCAGGTGCCGCACGGGGTGTCGGTCGGCCCCTGCGCGCAGTTGAGGCAGCGCGCGAGGATGCGCGCCGACGTCGTCTTGCCGCACCCACGCGGACCCGAGAAGAGGTATGCGTGGCCGACTCGGTCACTGCGCAGCGCCGTCATGAGCGGCTCGGTGACCTGCGACTGGCCGATCATCTCGCCGAACGACTCGGGTCGGTAACGGCGGTAGAGAGCGGTAGTCACCCGCCCAGCCTACGGCGTGCCCCCGACATCGCGCCCGGCCTCGACGCTGCGCAGCCGGAGACCGGACTACGCATCCGCCCCGTGCTCGAGATCCGCCGTCCCGACGATGATCGGGATCGACGAGGTCACCGTCGGCACGGACGCCGACAGCAGCGAGCCGTCTTCGCGGCGCGCGTCGCCGAGCTCGCGCAGCGTCGGGCGGCCCGAGATCACCGGCCCCTGGCCGTCGAGCGGCACCATGACCTCTTCGCCCGCGCCGACGACGTAGCCGACGCCGCGCACGCTGAAGCCGACCGGGCTCCCTTCGCCGGCGCGCACGCGCAGCCGGTCGCGCGTGAGCGTGACGATCAGGCGCGTGCCGTGCCAGTGCAGCACGAACTCGAGAGAGGGCCAGCTCGCCGGCAGCCGCGGATCGAACGACAACTCGCCGTAGTGGTCGCGCATGCCGCCGAACCCCGACACCAGCGCCGTCCACACGCCGCCGGCCGATGCGACGTGCACGCCGTCCGCGGCGTTGTGGTGAAGGTCGGCGAGGTCGACGAAGATCGACTGCCGGAAGTACTCGAGCGCGAGGTCCTGATAGCCGACCTCGGCCGCGAGGATCGACTGCACCACCGCCGACAGCGTCGAGTCGCCCGTCGTCAGCGGGTCGTAGTACTCGAAGTCGGCGAGCTTGTCGTCGTCCGAGAAGTGGTTGCCCTGCAGGAACAGCGCGAGCACCACGTCGGCCTGCTTGAGCACCTGATACCGGTAGATGACGAGCGGGTGGAAGTGCAGCAGCAGCGGCCGCTTGTCGGGCGGCGTGTTCTCGAGGTCCCAGATCTCGCGCTCGAGGAACACGTGATCCTGCGGGTGGATGCCCAGGCCCGGGCTGAACGGGATGTGCATCGCCTCGGCGGCCCGGTCCCACGACTCCGGTTCGCCGGGCTCGAGCGCCAGCCGGTCGACCATCTGCCGGTAGACCTCGCCGTCGACTTCGGCCATCTCGCGCACCGTGCGCGCCGCGAAGCGCAGGTTGAAGCGCGCCATGACGTTCGTGAACAGGTTGTCGTTGACGACGGTGGTGTACTCGTCCGGCCCGGTCACGCCATGGATGTGGAACGTGTCGCCCTCGCCGGTGCCTTCCACCCTCTTGCCCGCCTGACCGTCGCTCGACCGCCAGAAGCCGAGGGTCGCCCACAGCCGGGCGGTCTCGACCGCGATGTCGACGCCCTCGCGGAACAGGAACTCGTCATCACCGGTGGCCCGCACGTACTTTCCGAGGGCATAGCTCACGTCGGCGTTGATGTGATACTGCGCCGTGCCGGCGGCGTAGTACGCGGATGCCTCTTCCCCGTTGATCGTTCGCCAGGGGAAGAGCGCGCCCGCCTCGTTGAGCTGGAACGCGCGGCGTCGCGCCGCCGGCAGCATGAGATACCGCATCCGCAAGGCGTTGCGAGCCCACAGCGGCGTCGTGTACGCGAGGAACGGCAGGACGTAGATCTCGGTGTCCCAGAAGTAGTGGCCGGAGTAGCCCGATCCCGTCATCCCCTTCGCGGGCACGCCGAGGCCGTCGGCGCGGGCCGCCGCCTGCGCGAGCTGGAACAGGCACCAGCGCGTCGCCTGCTGCAGGTCATCGTGGCCGCCGATGCGCACGTCCGAGCGCTCCCAGAAGCCGTCGAGCCAGGCTCGCTGGTGCGCGCGGACCGCGTCGACGCCCACCGTGAGGGCCCGGTCGAGGGTGCGCCTGCCACGGTCGACGAGCTCGCGCGCGGGGACGCCCCTCGACGTGTGGTAGCTGACGAGCTTCGTCACCCGGACCGGCACGCCCGCCTTGGCCTGCACGCGGAACACGTTCTTGGCGATGTCGGGCTCGACGAGGGTGCGCGCGCTGTACTCGTTCTCGGTCTCGACCAGGTGGTCCGCAACGACCGCGACCGACATGCCCGAGTCGGTGACGCGGTACGACAGCGCCGTGCGCAGCTTGTCCTGCCAGTACTCCTGCGGCTGCAGCACGCGCTCGTGCAGCCGCTCGGTCTTGCGCGGGTCGAACGCGGCCTTGGCGGCCGCACGCGAGGCGGCCACCGGGGTGCCGCCGTAGACGTCCTCGCCGTCCTGCCGGTTGATGATCTGGCACGAGACCGTCACCGGGGCGTCGGCGTTGAGCACGGTGACTTCCACGCTCATGAGGGCGAGGTGCTTCTCGTCGAACGACACCATGCGCTCGGCGTCGATCCGCACCTCCTTGCCGGAGGGCGTCACCCACACGATGTGACGGCGCAGCGCGCCGTCGCGCATGTCGAGCACGCGCTCGTACTCGCGGATGTCGGCGACGTCGAGCGACAGCGGCTCGTCGTCGACGTAGACGCGCATGACCTTGGCGTCGGGCGCGTTGACGATCGTCTGCCCGACCTCGGCGAACCCGTACGCCTGCTCGGCGTGGCGGATCGGGAACGTCTCGTGGAAGCCGTTGATGAAGGTGCCGTGCTCGTACGCGAAGCGGCCCTCGGAGTGGTTGCCGCGCATGCCGAGGTAGCCGTTGCCGATGGAGAAGAGCGTCTCGGTGACGCCGGCGTCCTCGAGCGCGAACGACGTCTCGACCAGACGCCACGGGTCGACGGGGAACCGATCGCGATCGATCATCGTGCGAACTCCTCCAGATCCTTCACCACGACATGGGCGCCCGCGTCGAGAAGTGCCTGCTCGCCGGCTCCGCGGTCGACGCCGACGACGAGGCCGAAGCCGCCGGCGACCGCCGACTCCACCCCGCTCAGCGCATCCTCGACGGCGGCGCTGCGGGCCGGCTCGACCCCCAGCAGCTGCGCCGCCTCGACGAACACGTCGGGGGCGGGCTTGGATGCGAGATCGTCGCGCTCGGCGATGACCCCGTCCATCACGATGGCGAAGCGATCGCGGATGCCGGCGGCCGCGAGCACCTCCTCGGCGTTCTTCGAGCTCGACACCACCGCCACCGGCGTGCCTGCGGCCGCGAGGGCGTCGAGCAGGCGCACCGAGCCGGGGTACGGCGCGATGCCCTCGCTGCGCAGCACGCGCTCGAAGACGGCGTTCTTGCGGTTGCCGATGCCGCACACGGTATCGGCGGTCGGCGGGTCCGACGGGTCGCCCCAAGGCACCTCGACGTCGCGGGAGCGCAGCAGTGCGGCCACGCCGTCGTACCTCTTCTTGCCGTCCAGGTGATCGAAGTAGTCGCGCTCGGTGTACGGCGGTGTGATGTCCCACGCGTCGAAGAGCTCGTCGAACATGGTCTGCCAGGCGTGCATGTGCACCACCGCGGTCGGCGTCAGCACGCCGTCCAGGTCGAACAGCACGGCGTCATAGGAGGTGAGGTCGGGCACGGTGTCCATGGGCACTCCCCCAGGGTACGACGGGCATGTTACGCGCAGGCGACGCGCCTCGATACAGCTGGTTCCCTGGCTACTCGTCCTTCGCCCGGCTCGCTTCGAGCGTCTGCCGGGCGATCTCGAGCTCCTCGTCGGTGGGGACGACGAGGACGGTGACGGCCGAGGCATCCGTCGAGACGATCCGGATGCCTCGCTCCGGCGCCAGATTGCGCTCCGCGTCGATCTCGACCCCCGCGAAGCCGAGTGTCTGCAGCGCGTGCGAGCGCACGAGAGGCGCGTTCTCGCCGATCCCCGCCGTGAACGAGATGACGTCCGCGCCGCCGAGCTGCGCGAGGTACGCGCCGGCATAGGCGCGCAGCCGGTGCACGTACACCTCGAACGCGAGCATCGCCCGCTCGTCGCCCTGCGCGATCGCCGCGCGCACGTCGCGCAGATCGTTGGATCCGGCCATGCCGAGGAACCCGCTGCGCCTGTTGAGGAGGTCGTCGAGGTCGTCGATCGTCATGCCGGCCCGCCGGGCGAGGTGGATGAGCACCGCGGGGTCGATGTCGCCCGAGCGGGTGCCCATCATGAGGCCCTCGAGCGGGGTGAAGCCCATCGACGTCTCGACCGAGCGCCCGCCGTCGATCGCGGTGACCGAGGCGCCGTTGCCGAGGTGGAACACGATCTGCTTGAGCGATTCGAGCGGCCGGCCGAGGAACGCGGCCGCCGCCTCGCTGACGAACTTGTGCGACGTGCCGTGGAATCCGTAGCGGCGGATGCGATGGGCCTCCGCGAGCTCCGCGTCGATCGCGTAGGTGTAGGCCTCCGGGGCGAGGGTCTGGTGGAACGCGGTGTCGAACACGGCGACGTGCGGCACGTCGGGGAACGCCTTCTTCGCCGCGCGGATGCCCTCGAGATTCGGCGGATTGTGCAGCGGTGCGAGCACCCCGAGCTCGTCGATGTTGATCTCGACGAGCGGCGTGATGACGGTCGGCTCGAAGAACCGCGCACCGCCGTGCACGACCCGATGCCCCACGGCGATGGGCGGGTGGTCCTCGAGCGAGGGGCCGTCCGACGCGAAGGCGTCGAGCATCACCCGGAATCCCGCGGTGTGGTCGGGGATCGGCAGCTCGCGCGTGCGGGTGGCATCGACCACGGTCGGCGCCGGGCCGTCCGCCGCGGCGAGGGCGGCCGCGTGCACGGTGTGCCGCGCGACCCCGGTCCCTGAGCCTGCCGAAGGGCCGATCCGCTCCACGAGGCCCGACACGAGCGTGGACTCGGTGTCCATGTCGATCAGCTGATACTTGAACGACGACGACCCGCTGTTGATCACGAGCACCGGTGTCACCGGATCACTCCCCCTGTGCCTGGATCGCCGTGATCGCGATCGTGTTGACGATGTCGTCGACGAGCGCTCCGCGCGAGAGGTCGTTGATCGGCTTGTTGAGCCCCTGCAGCACCGGGCCGATCGCAACGGCGCCCGCAGAGCGCTGCACCGCCTTGTAGGTGTTGTTGCCGGTGTTGAGGTCGGGGAAGATGAAGACCGTCGCACGACCGGCGACGTCCGAGCCGGGCATCTTCGCGGCCGCCACGGCGGCGTCGGCCGCCGCGTCGTACTGGATCGGACCCTCGACGAGCAGCTCGGGCGCTCGCGCACGGACCAGGGCCGTGGCATCCCTCACCTTCTCGACATCGGCTCCCGAGCCCGACTCGCCCGTCGAGTACGACAGCATCGCGACGCGCGGGTCGATGCCGAACTGCGCGGCGGTCGCGGCCGACGAGATCGCGATGTCGGCGAGCTGCTCGCTGCTGGGGTCGGGGACGACCGCACAGTCGCCGTAGACGAGGACGCGGTCGGCGAGCGCCATGAGGAACACGCTCGAGACCACCGAGACGCCTGGCTTCGTCTTGATGATCTCGAAGGCCGGGCGGATCGTGTGCGCCGTGGTGTGCGCGGCCCCCGAGACCATGCCGTCGGCGAGGCCCAGATGCACCATGAGCGTGCCGAAGTACGACACGTCGGTGACGGTGTCGGCGGCCTGCGCGAGCGTCACGCCCTTGTGGGCGCGCAGCCGCGCGTACTCCTCGGCGAAGCGGTTCACGTGCACCGCGTCGAAGGGCGACAGCACATCGGCAGCCTGGATGTCGATGCCGAGCTCGATGGCACGCGCCCGCACCTCGAACGGCTCGCCGAGGATCACGAGGTCGGCGATGCCGCGCTTGAGCACCGTCGCGGCGGCCCGCAGCACGCGGTCGTCGTCGCCCTCGGGCAGCACGATCCTCTTGCGCTCGGCGCGCGCCCGCTCGATGAGCTGGAACTCGAACATGAGCGGGGTCACGACGGTCGCGCGTGCGACGCCGAACGCCTCGAGGAGCTCGTCGGTGTCGACGCTCTGCTCGAACAGCGCCAGCGCGGTGTCGTAGCGGCGCCGCGAGTCGGCCGCCAGGCGCCCGCGCGTGCCCATGATTCGCACCGCCGTCTCGTACGTGCCCAGGTCGGTCGTGATGATCGGCACCTTCGAGGCGAGGCCGTCGAGAAGCCGAGTCACGGATTCCGGCAGCTCGAACCCGCCGTTGAGCACGATGCCCGAGATCGAGGGGAAGGTGCCCGACGCGTCGGCGAGCAGCGCCGCCAGGAGCACCTCGGAGCGGTCTGCCGGGATGATCACGACGGCGCCCTCGAGCAGACGCGGCAGCACGTTGACCATCGACATGCCGGCGACGACGACCGCCAGCGCCTCGCGTGTCAGCCGCTCGGGATCGCCTGACAGCAGCGCGCCGTCGACCGCGCGCATGATGCCACGGATCGACGGAGCGACGAGGTAGCGGTCCTCGGGGATCGCCCACACCGGGACCGACGTCCCAGCGACGGCGGGCGCGGCGTCGGAAGGGCCGTGATGCGCGTCGACGGAGCGGCGGATCGCGTCGATCGTCTCGTCGGTGCGCACCGGGTCGGCGCGGTTGGCGACGACCGCGAACAGCTTCGCGCGCCCGTGCTCGAGCTCGGCGAGGGCGAGATCCGCGATCTGGCCCATCTCGGCGGGCGTGCGCGCGAACGTCGAGCCCAGAGCCTCGGGCTGCGTCTGCTGCTGCGCCGAGCGCCCGCCGAGCACCAGCAGCACGGGCGCGCCGAGGTTCGCGGCGATGCGCGCGTTGTAGGCGAGCTCGGCCGGGCTGCCGACGTCGGTGTAGTCGCTGCCGACCACCACGACCGCGTCGCACTGCGCCTCGACGGCCTTGTAGCGCTCGACGATGGTCGCGAGCGCGGCATCCGGATCCCGCCTCACGTCGTCGTAGGTGACGCCGATGCAGTCGTCGTACGCGAGGTCGGCGCCGTCGTGGTCGAGCAGCATCTCGAGCACGTAGTCGCGTTCGCGCGTCGAGCGGGCGATCGCCCGGAACACGCCGACCCGCGGTGTCGCATGGCTCAGCGCGTCGAGCACGCCGAGCGCGACCGTCGACTTTCCGGAGTGACCCTCGGCCGACGTGATGTAGATGCTGCGCGCCACCCCTCCACCCTAGGAGCGCGACCGACACCGCGGCCAGGCGTCCGCCGGATCCCCGGCTACTCTCGCAGCATGACGCTCTCCAGGCCCGGAATCGACATCCCCGACCATCGCGGGCGGACGGGACTGGACCGCGCCGGGCTCGACCTCGACCGCAATCCCGATGTGCGGGTGACGGGTGTCGAGCTCCTCGCCGCGGGCTGGCACGTGCTGCGGCGCACCACGCTCGAGTACCGGGGCCCCTCCGGTGCGTGGGAGAGGCAGCAGCGCGAGACCTACGACCGCGGCAACGGCGCGACGATCCTGCTGTACGACCCGGCGCGGCGCACCGTGCTGCTGACGCGACAGTTCCGCTACCCCGTCTACGTCAACGGCCATCCCGACGGCATGCTGATCGAGACCGCCGCCGGGCTCCTCGATGAGGACGACCCGGCGACCGCGATCCGGCGCGAGGCGGTCGAGGAGACGGGCGTGGAGGTCGGTGAGCTCGAGCACGTGTGGGATGTCTACATGAGCCCCGGCTCGGTGACCGAGCGCATCCACTTCTTCGCCGCGCCGTACGACGGCGGAGCGGGGATCGGCGCGCGCGGCGGCCTCGCCGACGAGGGCGAGCACATCGAGCTGGTCGAGTTCGACATCGGTGAAGCGCTCGGGATGGTGCGCGACGGACGCATCGACGACGCGAAGACCATCATGCTGCTGCAGTGGGCGGTGCTGGACGGACCGTTCGCCGGGGAAAAGTAAGACTCTCCGCGAACCCGACAGAGCCCGGTTACCCTTGCTACGTTTCCGTCCTGGGGGAGTTGGCCTGGATGCCGTCTCGCGGAGAGCTGTGAACAGTCTAACCCGCGCGAGCGGCCGGGTCGCCCAGGGATCTCCCAGTGCCACGCGCCCCGCGTCGCGGTTAGGATCGAGCCGTGGGCGAGGGAGCCCGCTCTCACTCGCCGACCCGCCCGAACGGGCGGACCAGGAGGCCGCGATGGTCGATACCGCGATGACGGATGCCGTGCACGAAGGCGCGTCCGGGGCACTCACGTCCGATGGGTTCGCACGGGTGACCGACGCGATCCTCGAGTCGGTGGGCGATGTCATCGACGGCAAGCCGGAGGCCGTGCGCAGCGCCCTGGTGTGCCTGCTCGCCGAGGGGCACCTGCTCATAGAGGATGTGCCGGGGGTCGGCAAGACCATGCTGGCGCGGGCGCTCGCGACCTCCGTCGACGCGACGGTCCGCCGCATCCAGTTCACGCCCGATCTCCTTCCCGGCGATGTGACGGGCGTGAGCGTGTTCAATCCCGTGGAACGCGAGTTCGAGTTCAAGCCGGGCGCGATCTTCGCCAACATCGTGATCGCCGACGAGATCAACCGCTCCTCGCCGAAGACCCAGTCGGCGCTGCTCGAGGCCATGGAGGAGCGCCAGGTGACCGTCGACGGACGCACGCACTACGTGCCCGAGCCGTTCCTCGTCGTCGCGACCCAGAACCCCCTTGAGATGGAGGGCACATACGCCCTCCCCGAGGCGCAGCGCGACCGCTTCATGATGCGCATCTCGATGGGTTACCCCGACGCGCGGTCCGAGGCCGTCATGCTGCGCCAGCGCGACACCGTGAACCCGATCGACAGGCTCGCCCCGGTCGTCACGGGCGAACAGGTCGCAGGACTCATCGCGTGGGCGCGGGCGGTCCACGTCGCCCCGGCGATCGAGGACTACGCCGTCGCCCTGTCGCAGGCGACGCGCACTCACACCGACCTACGGCTGGGCGCGAGCCCGCGCGCGACGCTCCAGCTGGTGCGCGCCGCGAAGGTGTGGGCCGCGCTCGACGGCCGGGGCTTCGTCATCCCGGACGACATCACGGCGCTGCTCGTGCCGGTGTTCGCGCACCGCATCATCCCCACGCGCTCGGCCGGAGGGGCGCGAGCCCGCTCCACGGCCGAGGCCATCACCACGATCCTCGAGCGAATCGCCGCGGGCGTGCGGGTCCCGATCGCCTCGCGTCAGTGAGCAGACGGTGAGCGCGCGATGAGACGCCTGTGGCCTTTTACCGTCCGGGGCACCGGCGCGCTGATCCTCGCCGCCGCGTGCTTCGTCGTGGCGAACGAGGCCGGCATCGCGGAGCTCATGTACTTCGGCATCCTGCTCATCGCCGTCGTCGTCGCCAGCGTCGCGTCGCTGTATCTCGGGCGACGGACGGACGTCGTGACCCGCGCGCTGTCGCCCGACGTGGCGTCGGTGGGCCGTGAGTCGCACGTCTCGGTGCAGGTGGGCGTGCGCGCGGCGCTGCCGACGCCGCCCGGGACGTGGCACGACACCCTGCCCAAGGGACTCCGCGGCAAGGCCGACGGCCTGTTCCCGGCGCTCAGCTCCGGGTTGCGCGGCGATGTGCGCGTCGTCGATCTCGCGTACACCGTCACCGGCGCGCGGCGCGGCGTGCATCCGCTCGGCCCGCTGTCGGTGCGCACGTCGGATCCGTTCGGGCTCGCGCGCCGCACGATCGTGTTCGGCGAGCGCACGCCCGTGACCGTGGCACCGGCGGTCGTCGACCTCTCGCCGCTCGTGGACTACGCGGGTGCGGCCGGCGGGACCCTCCACACCACGACGAACCAGCTCGGTCAGGGCGCCGACAACCTCGTCGCCCGCCCGTATGCGCCGGGCGACTCGATGCGCCGCATCCACTGGCGCGCGACCGCGCACCGCGACGCGCTCATGGTACGGCAGGAGGAGCAGGAGTCGACTCCCGAGGCGACCGTCGTGCTCGACCGGGCGGCGCTGCGCTGGTCGACCGATGCGCTGCAGGCGCCCGGCGCCGATCCCGGCTTCGAGGCGGGCGTGTCGGCGTGCGTGTCGGTGGTCGCGCGGCTCGTCCACGACGGCTACGCCGTCGAGGTGCTCGACAGCGACGGGAATCCTCTCTACGGGTCCGGCGGTCTCGCCGAACGCATCGACGGGGGCGACATGACCGAGGTCGAGGCCATGCTCGTGCAGTTCGCCACCGTGACCGCGCGCCGCGACGACAGCCTGCCGCACCTCCGCCGGCTCTTCGCGGGCGTCTCGACGGGGCCGGTCGTGGTGATCGTCGGGCGCCTCGACCCCGCGGATGCCGACGCCATCGGCCCGGTCGCGCATCACAGCACCCTGCCCCTGATCCTCGCCGCGGCTCCCGTCGGCGATGCGCTCGAGCGCGCCGCCGACCACGGCTGGAACGTCGCGACGATCGATCCCGATCGCGACCTGGGGCTCACGTGGGTGAACGCCGTCGGTCGAGGGGTGCAGCATGTCCTCCGCTGAGGGAGGGCGCGCGACACGGCGCGGCGGCCGGCTGCTCGTCGCGGCGATCCTCGCGGCGCTGCTGGCCGCGCTCCTCCCGGTCGCCCGCGTCATCGAGTCCGGTGTGTGGCTGGTGGGCGCGCTGGTGCTGGCGGTGCTCATCCTCGCCGCCGGCTACAGCGCGCGCCGGTTCCGCCTGCCCGCGATCGCCGTGACGCTCATCGAGGCGGCGGTGTGGGTCGTCTTCATGACGATCGTGTACTTCCGCGACACGGCGCTGCTGTGGGTGGTGCCGACGCTCGATTCGATCCGCACCGCGCCCGCGCTGCTCGCCACGGCGATGGAGGAGATCACCCTCGGCGCCGCTCCACTGGAGGCGACGGCGGCGCTCGCGTTCGTCGTCGTCGGTGCGATGGGCCTGCTGACGATCATCGTCGATCACGTCGTGGTGACGGCCCGGATGCCGCTGCTCGCGGCGGTCGGCATCGTAGCGGTGTCGCTCATCCCGGCGATCGCGGTCCCGAGCGACGTCGACGTCGTCGGGTTCGTCTTCCTCGCCGTCACGATCCTCTTCCTGCTGCGCGCCGAGACGCGCTCGCGCGAGAAGCCGCTCGAGCAGGAGGCCGAGCGCGCCGCGGGGGTGCCTGCCACGGCGATCGGCATCGGGGCGATCGCGGTGGTGGTCGCGGTCGTCGCGACGCCGATGCTCCCGCAGCCCGTGGCTCGCGCCGGCGCGGGCGTGGGCCC
>NZ_RRYE01000569.1 GCF_004010105.1 Microbacterium sp. CPCC 204701 | reverse complement strand
CGCGCCGACGGATGCTGCGACTGCCACGCGGGCACCTTCCGAGTTGGAGCCTTCCGGGCCGGCGGCGGCTGATCTGGCCGCGGTGACGGCTGCCCTGCTCGACGCGCGCGCAGCGTGCGCGGGTGAGACCGGGTGCCTCGACGCCGTCGTCGCAGATCCCGCTGTGCCGCTCGGCGCCGGCGTCATCGACGTGCCGCGCGCGCAGCGTGCGCTCACACTGCTCGACGATTTCGGGGACGTCGCGGTGCTTCGAGTGGATGCCGTCGACGGTGCGCTGCCCGCTCAGCTCGTGGTGGTCGTCCGGCAGAACGAGAAATGGCTGCTGCGCGACGTCCATGACGTCGCGCAGCAGCCGTGAGTCGATCGGTGTGGACCGGAATCAGATGCCGAGCTGACCCTCGAAGTCAGCCGCTTCGAGACGGGTCTTCACCGCGCCCAGGAAGCGTGCGGCGTCAGCTCCGTCGATCACGCGGTGGTCGTACGAGAGCGCGAGGTACACGTACGAGCGCACTGAGATCGCGTCCTTGCCGTCGACCGTCACGATGCCGGGCCGCTTGACGACGACACCCGTGCCGAGGATCGCCGTCTGGGGCAGGAACACGACGGGAGTGTCGAACAGCGCACCGCGCGAGCCGGTATTGGTCAGCGTGAACGTGCCCCCGGCCAGCTCGTCGGGCTTCAGCTTGTTGTCGCGGGTGCGCGCCGCGAGGTCGGCGATCTCGTGAGCGATCTGCGCGAGGTTCTTGGTCGCCGCGTCACGCAGCACCGGAGTGAGCAGTCCGCGCTCGGTGTCGACCGCGATCGAGAGGTTCTCTGTCGCGGGGTACACGATCTGGTCGCCGTCCACCGTCGAGTTGACGACGGGGTACGCCTGCAGCGCCTCGGCAGCGGCCAGGGCGAAGAACGGCAGGAACGACAGCTTGTCGCCGGTCTTGGCCTGGAAGTCGCCCTTCACCTTGTCGCGGAAGGCCGCGACCTTCGTCACGTCGACCTCGATGACACTCGTCAGCTGGGCCGTCGACTGCATCGACGCCACCGCACGCTCGGCGAGCACCTTGCGCAGACGCGACATCGGCTGGGTCGTGCCGCGCAGAGGCGAGACCTCGAGCGGCGCGGGGGCCGCAGGAGCCGGAGCAGCCGGTGCCGCGGCGGCCTCGGCCGCCTTGAGGACGTCTTCCTTGCGGATTCGTCCGCCGACACCCGTGCCCTTGACGGTCGACAGGTCGATGCCCTGCTGCTGCGCGAGACGTCGCACGAGCGGCGTGACGTAGGCCACGCCGTCCGCGTCATCGGCGGCTGCGGGAGCAGCGGTGGCCGGCTGGGCAGGTGCAGCGGGAGCCGGTGCAGCGGGAGCCGGTGCAGCGGGCGCGGCCGGGGCAGGTGCAGCGGGAGCCGGAGCAGCA
>NZ_RRYE01000568.1 GCF_004010105.1 Microbacterium sp. CPCC 204701 | reverse complement strand
CGGGGCGCGGCTCAGCGCAGCGGCGTCCAGCCGGGCGGAGTCGGACCGTCATAGACGGCGCGCTCCTCGTCGGCACGGAGCGACCAGCCCTGCGCGGCGTCGATCGCGTCGAAGCCGCCGCGGGCCACACGGAACCCGACGTCGTCATGGTGCATCCGGGGCCCGCCGCCCCGGCGCACCGAGGCGCGCACGCTCCAGGCGTCGTCGGCGAATCCACCTCCGCGGAACACGCGGTAGTCGCCGTAGCGTGCGGGGTCCAGGAGGTTCCAGCACCACTCCCACGCGTTCCCGAGCGTGTCGAAGAGCCCGTTGAGGTTCGGGAGCTTGCCCCCCACGTCCTGGGGAGAGAGGACGCCGTCAGCGCTGGTCCACGCGATATCGGCGAGGGGTCCGTAGTGCGGCTCGGTAGACCCCGCGCGGCACGCGTGCTCCCACTCCGCCTCGGTCGGCAGCCGATAGCCGTCGGCGTCGAGGTGCCACCTGACTTCTTCACCCTCGAACGTGTACGCGGGATCGAGTCCTTCCCATTCCGATGCGGCGTTGCAGAACCGGATGGCGCGCAGCCAGCTGACCTCGGTCGCGGGCCGCCGCGGGTGCCGCGCCGGCTCCGCGAGCATCTCGGCCAGCTGCTCCTCGGTGACCGCGTACACGCCCATCTCGAACGGCTCGAGCTCGACGCTCCAGGTCGCCTTGCGACGCGCGTCGTTGAGCGTCACCGCACCGCCCGGGATGCGGGAGAGCTCGATGTCTGTCATGGCGTGCGCTGTCGGGCGGGTGCGCCGACGCTTTCAGGAGTCGCGCGGCTCGAGCAGGAACACAGCGATCTGGCGGTCGGTGCGCGTCTGATAGTTGTCGTAGTCCGGCCACACGGCCGCGGCACGCGCCCACCATTCCGCGCGCTCCTCGCCGGTGAGCTCGCGGGCGTCGTAGTCCCGCTTGACCCCGCCGTCCTGCAGTTCGACGTGAGCATTGCGGCGCATGTTCTCGGCCCACCTCGGCTCGTCGGGCGCGCCGCCCTTCGAAGCGACGACGGCGTAGCGGCCGTCGTGCTCGACGCGCATGAGCGCGGTCTTGCGAAGTGCGCCTGTGTTCGCTCCGACCGTGGTCAGCACGATGATCGGGACACCTCGCAGCGTGTTCGCCTCGGCGCCGTTCGAGGCCTCGTACTTCTCGGCCTGCGTGCGGGCCCATTCGGACGTGGACGGCTTGTACTTTCCGGTCAGCGGCATGACACCAGCGTAGAGCCGCCGCCGACCGTCAGGCCCGGCCGACCGTCAGGCCGCGCGGCGGCGCGACCGGAGGAGGACGATGCCGAAGAAGAGCGCGAGGGCCGCGAGGGCGAGCGCACGGAGATCGAGCTCGCCGCCCGTCGCCGCGGGGCCGCCGCCCGATGCGCCGGCGTC
>NZ_RRYE01000567.1 GCF_004010105.1 Microbacterium sp. CPCC 204701 | reverse complement strand
CGAGCAGGGCGTCGGCTCCGGCATCCGCCGCCGCCCGTGCGAGCGTGACCGCCTGACCGAGCGGACCGCCGGTGCCCGCGACCACGGGCACGCGCCCGGCGACCGTCTCGGTCGCGACGCGCACGACCTGGGCGACCTCGTCGGTCGACAGCGCGTGGAACTCGCCCGTGCCGCACGCCGGGAACACGCCGCCGGGCGCATGCGCAATGGTCGTGCCGACGTGCGTGCGGAGGAGGTCGTCGTCGACCCGGCCTGCGGTGTCGAACGGGGTGACGGGGAAGAAGAGGATGCCGTCGAAGTTCACGCCAGCACGTCCTTTCGGGAGGTGTCGAGGTGGGCGGCCGTTGCGGGCTCGAGCTCGGTCTCGGGCTCGGTGCGCGAGGCGGACTCACCGAGCTCGCCCCGCCAGGTGTGTGCCGGTCGCCAGCCGAGCACCCGGCGAGCCTTGTCGTTCGAGAACGCCGGGGCGCTGCCGGTGAGCCCGGCCGCCAGGTCGTCGGAGCCCGGGACGAATCGCGGCAGCAGCTCGGCGAGCGGTTCGCGCGCGAGCGCGTCGTCGGCGCCGACGAAGAACACCTCGGCGTTGGGGATCTCGCCGAGCGCGTCCAGCAGCGTGTCGACGAACGTCGCGACGTCGCGGGCATCGACGTAGTTGAACAGCGCCGGGGCCGAGAGGGCAGGGTCGTCGAGCCGCTCGCGCACGGTGTGGCCCTGCTGCGTCGGCGCGCCCGCCCACTCCTCGGGCGCGAGGACGTAGCACGGGCGGAAGGCCGCGAACCGAACCGCGTCGCCGGTCTGGCGCGCGAGCATCGCGATGGTCTGCTCGGCGAGATGCTTCGAGAGGGCGTAGGCGTTCCACGGCCGGGCCGGCGTGTCTTCGTCGAGCGGAAAGCGGTCGGGCAGCCAGCCCGTCGGCGCGCCGTAGCCGAGCACGGTCGGGCTCGACGCCGTCACGAGCTTGGGGATGCCGGCCTCGACCCCCGCCGACAGCACGTTCAGCGCGAGCGTCGCGTTCGTGCGGAGGATGACCTCCTCGGGTGCGCTGAACGGCACGGCGATCGCGGCCAGATGCACGAGCGCCTCGGCCCGGGCGTCGGCGACGGCGCGGGACGCGGCATCCCGGTCCGTCAGATCCACGGCGATCTGCTCGACGCCGGGCAGCTCGAGGGCCTCGGATCGCGTGCGGTCGAGCGAGATCAGCTCGTGCCCGGCGGCGGCGAGACCCGCGACGAGGCTGCGGCCGAGCCGGCCCGCGCCTCCGGTGACGACGATGCGGCTCATGGTCGCGCCGCCGTCGCGTCAGCGGCGAGGAACGGGATGCCGAGGTCGGCGACCTGCACGGGAAGCCCGGTCTCGAGCGATCGGTTGCCGGCGATGCCGACGGCGATGGAGCGGACGCCGTCGCG
>NZ_RRYE01000566.1 GCF_004010105.1 Microbacterium sp. CPCC 204701 | reverse complement strand
GGCCAGGTGCAGCTCGAGGTGCTCAGGCGCGTGCGCGTTGCTGAACGCCGTCGCGGCGGGCACGTCATCGACCAGCACGATCGCCGACTGGGGGCCCGAGAGCGCCGCGGCGATCCGCTCGGAGTGCCGCGTCGCCGCGGCGCGCGCAACGACCTCGTCGCGCACGCGAGCCGCGAACGGCTCCGACGTCGTCACGAGGACCGCGGAGGCCTGCTCGTCGTGCTCGGCCTGGCTGATGAGGTCGGCGGCGACGAGGCGCGCGTCGGCACTGTCGTCGGCGACCACGAGGATCTCGGTGGCGCCGGCTTCGGCATCCGTCCCCACGAGACCGGCCACGGCGCGCTTGGCTGCGGCCACGAAGTTGTTGCCGGGTCCGGTCACCACGTCGACCGGGTCGAGGCCGAGCTCGGCGACGCCGTGTGCGAGCGCGCCGATGGCTCCGGCGCCTCCCATCGCGTACACCTCGGTCACACCGAGGAGCTTCGCGGCGCCCAGGATCACCGGGTGCACGCGGCCTCCGAATTCGCGCTGCGGCGGCGAGGCCACGGCGATCTCCGTCACACCGGCCACCTGCGCCGGCACGACGTTCATCACGACGCTCGACGGGTAGACGGCCTTGCCGCCTGGGACGTACAGGCCCACGCGGCGCACCGGCTGCCAGCGTTGCCGCACGCGGGCACCCGGGCCGAGCTCGGTGACGGCGGGGGCGGGCACCTGAGCGACGGATGCCTCGCGCACCCGCTCGATCGCCTGTTCGAGCGCGTCCCGCACGGCGGGATCGAGCGCCGCCAGCGCCTCGTCGAGGTGCTCGGGAGGGACTCGCACGTCGTGACCGGTCACACCGTCGAAGTGCTCGGCCTGCTCACGCAGGGCGGTCTCTCCTCGCGCAGCGACGTCGTCGACGATGTGCGCAGCGGTTGCAAGGGCCTCTTCTCGCGCGCTCGTCGCGCGGGGAACGGTCGCGAGCAGTTCGGCGCGAGAGAGCGCGCGCCCCCGCAGATCGATCGTCCGGAGCATCCGTCTACGATATCGCGGCGCGAGTCGCGACTAGCCGCGCGTGACGCCGGAGACGTCGTGGAGATAGCCGATGCGGCCGTCCTCGTGGCGCACGACGAAGGTCTCGCCGCGGTCCTCGATCACCAGCGCCCACGCGGTGGGTCCGACGCGGAACACGGGGATGCCGATCTCGTCCACGACGTCGCGCTCCTCGGGGACGAGCGCCCAGAAGGCCTGGTGCTGCGTGGTCGCCGCAGCGGGCTGCTCGAACGCCGTGGTCTCGGCGGTCGGCTCGAATGCAGTCGTCTCAGCGGTGGGCTCGCTCAGCGTGGCGCCGGCGTCGCGCGCGTCGCTCGGCGGCACCGCGTCGTAGAGGTCGGCCGCTGCGGACGCGGTGGCGGGCTCGGCCG
>NZ_RRYE01000565.1 GCF_004010105.1 Microbacterium sp. CPCC 204701 | reverse complement strand
CGGCCGGTACGGGTTCGCCCCGGCGGCCCCGGCGGCGTCGTGGCGCATCGAGACCAAGCGTGCGCAGTGGATCGGCCCGCGTCCCGACGGCCGCGTCGACTTCGTTCCGCGCGAGCGGCTGCGCGAGCTGCTGCCGGTCGTGCACGAGCGTGCGCGGCTGCGCATGCCCGGCGAGATCGACGTGCCCGCCGGGCACTGGGACAACATCGCGGGCACGCGGCCGGACGCCGAGAAGGCCGGCGACAGACGTGCGGTGCAGTACGCCGACGCATCGGGCGAGGTGCGCGGCCTGGCGGTGTACGCGGTGCGCGAGAACCACGACGACTTCACCAAGGCGACCGTCACCGTGCACTACCTCGTCGCCGAGACCGACGACGCGTACGCGGCACTGTGGCGGTTCCTGCTCGAGCTCGACCTCGTCGCCGAGGTGCGCGCGAGCGAGCTCTCGATCGACGAGCCGCTGCTGTGGATGATCGCCGACCAGCGCGCGGCCACAGTGACCGTCTGCGACCACCAGTACGTGCGGATCCTCGACGTGCCGGCTGCGCTCCGGGCGCGCCGCTTCTCGACCCCCGGGCGCCTCGTCCTGAACGTGGCCGATCCGCTGGGCATCGCCGAGGGCCGCTACCTGCTCGAGTCCGGCGCCGACGGGTCGGCGCAGGTGACGCGGCTCACCGGTGACGCGCCGGAGGGCGCGGTCGAGGTGGCCCTCGGCATCACCGAGCTCTCTGCCGTGTACCTCGGCGGCGTGTCGCTCGCGACCCTCGCCGCGGCGGGCCGCGTGACGACTCCGGATGCCGCAACCGCTGCGCGCGTCCTCTCGTGGCACGTCGCACCCCGCTTGAGCATCTGGTACTGACTGACGCCGGACCCCGTCCGTCTGCGTGCGAGAACCCCAGTCCCTCACCCGACACGCCGGCACCCGACATCCATCACCGGCGTGTCTCCATGACCGGTTGGTGTTCTCGCACCCGGCCGCGTGTGAGGGCGACGTACGAGCCTGACCTAGCCTTGAAGGAACATGGCACATCTGCTCGGGGCTGAGGCCCTGCACCTGGAGTTCCCGACGAAGGTCGTCTTCGACCGCGTCTCGCTCGGCGTCGACGAGGGCGATCGCATCGGCGTCGTCGGCCGCAACGGCGACGGCAAGTCGAGTCTGCTCGCGATGCTCGCAGGCCGGCTCGAGCCGGATTCCGGACGCGTCACGGTGCGCGGCGGCGTGCGCGTCGGCGTGCTGGACCAGGCCGACACCCTCGACGACCGGCAGACCATCGCCGAGGCGGTGGTGGGCGACCGGCCCGCGCACGAGTGGGCCGGCGATCCGCGCACGCGCGAGGTGATCGCGGGGCTTCTCGGCGACCTCGACTGGGACGGCCCGGTCACCGGCCTCTCGGGCGGGCAGCGCCGCC
>NZ_RRYE01000564.1 GCF_004010105.1 Microbacterium sp. CPCC 204701 | reverse complement strand
ACCACATCCTCGTTCGGCGAGAACGCCCTCCTGACCACCGAGAACCACACCGACCCCGACACCCGCGCCACCCCCGCACCCCGCCGCAGGATCAAGCGCCGCACCTGGCAGACCGTCATCTGGCTGGTCGTGCTGCTCGCCCTCGCCGCCGTCGTGCTCTACCCGCTGGTCTGGCTGTTCCTGTCGACCTTCAAACCCAACGCCGAGTTCGGCCAGAACCAAGGCCTCATCCCCCAGAACCCGACCGTCGACAACTACGTCAAAGTGATGGAAGGCATCGCCGGCGTGCCGATGTGGCAGTTCGCCGTCAACTCCCTCATCATCGCCGTCGGCTCCGTGATCGGCACCGTGGTCTCCTCAGCCCTCGCCGCCTACGCGTTCGCCCGCATCCAGTTCAAAGGCCTCGGCATCTTCTTCGCCGCGATGATCGGCACCCTGCTGCTGCCATTCCACGTCGTGATCATCCCGCAGTACATCATCTTCAACAACCTCGACCTCATCGACACGTTCCTCCCACTGCTGCTGCCGAAATTCCTCGCCACCGAAGCGTTCTTCGTCTTCCTCCTCGTCCAATTCATCCGGCAGATGCCCCGCGACATGGACGAAGCAGCCCGCATCGACGGCGCCGGCCACACCCGCATCTTCTGGTCCATCATCCTCCCGCTCATCAAACCCGCCCTCATCACCTGCTCGATCTTCGCGTTCATCTGGGCCTGGAACGACTTCCTCGGACCCCTGCTCTACCTCACCAGCCCCGAGAACTACCCCCTCCCCATCGCCCTCCGCCTCTACAACGATGCTTCCTCCGGCGGCGCCGACTACGGCGCCACCGTCACCGCCTCCTTCATCGCCCTCGTCCCCGTCCTCCTGTTCTTCCTCGTGTTCCAGCGCTTCCTCGTCGACGGCGTCGCCACCCAAGGACTGAAGGGCTGACGGATGCCGCAGACGATGGATCGCCGTGAGCTCCGAGCCGCCCGCCACGCCGACGCGTCGGGCAGCGGACCGACGCTCGACGAGCGCGAGCCCGCCCGCTTCCCCGGTGCGAAGGGAGCCTTCGCCCTGTTCGGCGAGGTGCTGCTGACCGGCATGCTCGTCCTGGCGGGCGGCCTCGCGGTCCTCACGCTGCCTGCGGCGCTGGCCGCCGGCATCCGTCATCTGCGCCGCTATGTGAACGCGGAGGCCTCGCACGCCCGCACGTTCTGGCAGGACTACCGCCGTGCCCTGCCGGGCGGACTCGTCGTCGGACTGGTCGCGCTGGTCGTCGCACTGGTGCTGGTGCTCGACATCGACCTCGCGGGCTCGGGCGCCCTCCCTGGGGGCCCCGCGATCGCGGTCATCGGCTGGGCGGGCGTCGTCGCGGGCGCTGTCGCGCTGCTCACGGCCGCGGGCTCGTGGACGCCCGAACGCGGCTGGCG
>NZ_RRYE01000563.1 GCF_004010105.1 Microbacterium sp. CPCC 204701 | reverse complement strand
CGGGGCGCCACGGCACCTCATAGCCGAAGCTGCGCATGATGGCGACCCCGGGCACGTTCTGCGAGGCCATCGTCACGAGGAACAGCGGCAGCGCCAGTCCGACCACTGCGCCGAACGTGAGAGTCGGCGCGGTGAACTCGAGCCGCGGCATGAGCAGCCGAGGATCGATGGCGGCTCCGGTGGTC
The DNA here is from genome assembly GCF_004010105.1 of Microbacterium sp. CPCC 204701. Lineage (GTDB taxonomy): Bacteria > Actinomycetota > Actinomycetes > Actinomycetales > Microbacteriaceae > Microbacterium. Next base: position 1,230 of record NZ_RRYE01000563.1, on the reverse strand, counting down.
GCGACATGCACGCCCACGACGACGGATGCCGCGACGAAGGCGAGCGGCACGGCCCAGCGCGGGGCGAGCCGGACGAAGACGAGCCACGTGACGATCACGGGCACGACTCCCCAGGGGTTCGCGACGATGCCCGTCACCGGCTCGAGGCACAGCGGCAGCAGCACGCCGGCGAGCATCGCCTGCGCGATCGACGGCGGGATGCGGGCGATCAGGCGCCCGAGCTGGGGCCACAGCGCCGTGAGCAGGATCAGCCCTGCCGTGATGAGGAACGCGCCGACGGCCGCAGGCCAGCCGCCCTCGACCGCGCCGGTGGCCGCGAGCACCGCCGCCCCGGGGGTCGACCAGGCCACGGTGATCGGCATCCGGTAGCGCCACGCGAGGATGATCGACGCGACGCCCATCGTGAGGCACAGCACGAGGAGGCCGCTCGCCGCCTGCGCCCGAGACGCCCCGACGGCGTCGAGGCCGGTGAGCACGACCGCGAACGAGCTCGTCACGCCCACGAGCGCCGTGACGATCCCGGCGACGACGGGACGCGACAGCGGCACACGCGCCTCGGAAGGGGCGTCGACGGAAGGGGCGGGCTCGGTCATGAGACTCCGACGGTAGCGGATCGCGTGCCGGCAGTGCCTGCGCCAACCGGAGTCCGGTGGCTTGCCGCGCGCACGCTCGGGGCGCCGCGCCGCGACTCCCTCCGCCAGCGCCTGGGTAGGCTCGATCCATGCGTCGCACCGCACGGCTGTCCCCGTCGGCGAACCAGACGCAGCTCGCGGCAGCGTTAGCGGAGCTGCGGGAGTCGCTCGGCGTCCCGACCGGCTTTCCCGCCGATGTCGCCGCCGAAGCCCGGCGCGCGGCCGCCGCACCGCTGGGCGATCTCCCCGATCTCGCCGACGTCGAGTTCCTCACGATCGATCCGCCGGGATCCACCGACCTCGACCAGGCGCTGCACCTCAGCGCGACATCCGACGGCTTCACCGTGCGCTACGCGATCGCCGACGTGCCGTTCTTCGTCACTCCCGGCGGTCCGCTCGATGCGCAGACCCGCCGGCGTGGGCAGACGCTCTACGCGCCCGACGGGCGCGTGCCCCTGCATCCACCCGTCATCTCGGAAGATGCGGGGTCGCTCCTGCCCGATCGCGTGCGCCGCGCGTTCGTGTGGCAGTTCGCGCTCGACGCCGACGGCACGCTGCTCGACACCACCCTCACCCGGGCGCTGGTCCGGTCGCGGCG
>NZ_RRYE01000562.1 GCF_004010105.1 Microbacterium sp. CPCC 204701 | reverse complement strand
GCGACGTCGACGACGCGGCTCTTGCCGATGTTGACGCCGAGCACCGCGCGCCGCGACCGGCGGCGGAGCGCCCGCAGCCGCGTCGCGGCGGCCTCGGCGCCGTGATTGTTGAAGCCCATGCGGTTGACCACGGCACGGTCGGGGATGAGACGGAACAGGCGCGGGCGCGGGTTGCCCTCCTGCGGGATCGCCGTGAGGGTTCCGACCTCGACGTGCCCGAAGCCGAGCGCGTAGAGCCCGGCGGCGCCCTTCACGTCCTTGTCGAATCCCGCCGCGACGCCGAAGGGCGACTCGAACGAGAGCCCGAGCGCGGTGGTCGCGAGGCCCGGTGCCGGGCGGGTGATCGCGCGTGCCGCCCACGAGAAGGCCGGGACCCCCAGCATCCGGATCACCGCCATCGCCAGGTGGTGCGCGGACTCAGGATCCATGCGCGAGAGGACGGTGCGGAAGAGAAGGGGATACATCAGGCCTCGGCGGGCTCCGCTGCGTCCGACGTCGTGCGGCTCGCGTGATCGACGCGCAGCTGCTCGATGGCGGCTTCGAAGTCCTCCAGTGAGTCGAACGCCTGGTAGACACTCGCGAAGCGCAGGTAGGCGACCTCGTCGAGGTCACGCAGCGGGCCGAGGATCGCGAGCCCGATCTCGTTCGCGTCGAGCTGCGATGCGCCGGTCTGCCGGATGCTCTCCTCGACGGTCTGCGCGAGCACCGCGAGGTCGGCCTCCGTCACCGGTCGCCCCTGGCACGCCTTCCGCACGCCCGAGATGACCTTCTCGCGGCTGAACGGCTCGATCACGCCCGAACGCTTGATGACGTTGAGGCTCGCGGTCTCGACGGTGGTGAAGCGTCCTCCGCACTGCGGGCACTGACGACGGCGACGGATGCTGAGGCCGTCGTCGCTCGTCCGGGAGTCGATGACGCGCGAATCGGCGTGACGGCAGAAGGGGCAATGCATGGCAGTGACAGCCTATGACGGGAACCGGGCCGGTCAGTCCAGGAACCGGGCGGCGACGGCCTCGCCGTGGGCGGGCAGCGCCTCCGCCTCGGCGAGGGTGACGATGGCGTCGCGCACCGCGGCGAGGGCGTCGCGGTCGTACTCGATCACCTGCTGCGGGCGCAGGAACGTCGCCGCCGACAGGCCTGCGGCGTAGCGCGCCTGGCCGCCGGTCGGCAGGACGTGGTTGCTTCCCGCGAGGTAGTCCCCGAGGCTCACGGGCGAATGCGCGCCGACGAAGACGGCGCCGGCATGGACGAAGTCCTCGGGCCGTGGGTCGGCCAGGTGCAGCTCGAGGTGCTCAGGCGCGTGCGCGTTGCTGAACGCCGTCGCGGCGGGCACGTCATCGACCAGCACGATCGCCGACTGGGGGCCCGAGAGCGCCGCGGCGATCCGCTCGGAGTGCCGCGTCGCCGCGGCGCGCG
>NZ_RRYE01000561.1 GCF_004010105.1 Microbacterium sp. CPCC 204701 | reverse complement strand
CGGCGGTGGGCGCCTCGGTGACCGGCGCGGCCTCGACCGCACGAGCGGGAGCGGCCCCCGACTCGTACGCCGCCAGCTTGGCCTTCAGCTCCTCGTTCTCGGCGATGGTCTTGCGCCATTCGACGACGATCTCGTCGAGGAAGTCGTCGACCTCGTCGGGGTCGAAGCCCTCCTTGAACCGGACGTGCTGGAACTGCTTGGTGACGACGTCATCGGGGGTCAATGCCATGGTGATTCCTCTTTCGAGCGCGCTGGTCGCTGGCCGATGTCGATGCCGGTCGCTGGGCGTCCGGTCGTATCAGGCAAGCATAGCCGCGGGTTCCGGGAGTGTCGAAGGTCGGCGACGCGGTTCGGGGTGATCCGGGTCAGGCCGCGATCGCGCGCGTGACGCTGAGCAGGATGAAGCACAGCAGCATCGTCAGCGCGAAGCCGAAGTCGATCGCGATGGCGCCGACGCGCAGGGGCGGGATGAACCGGCGGAACAGCTTGATCGGCGGGTCGGTGACGGTGTAGATGACCTCGGCGGCGACCAGCCCTGCGCCCCGCGGACGCCATTCGCGGTTGAAGAACGGGATCCAGTCGAGGATCAGTCGCGCCAGCAGTACGAAGACGTAAAGCAGAAGCGCGAGGTTGAGAATCGATGCGATGAGTTGGACGACGGCCACGTAGCCAGATTACGGCTGCGAGAACGGAACCGACTCCGGATCCGCCTGAGCGACCGCTCCGTCACCCGAGACGGCGACGTTCTCGGGCGAGAGCAGGAACACCTTGCTCGTGACGCGCTCGATGCGACCGTACAGGCCGAGCGACAGGCCGCTCGCGAAGTCGATGAGCCGGCGGGCGTCGGCATCGCTCATCTGCGACAGGTTGATGATCACCGGAACGCCTTCGCGGAAGTTCTCGGCGATGACCTGCGCGTCGCGATACTGCTTCGGGTGGACCGTGAGGATCTCGTTGATCGCGGACGGCGTCGGCTGCCGGACGACCGCGGGACGGTGGATCGGCGTCACCGGTGCGGCCTTCTCGATCGACTTCTCGGAGGTGCGGGCACGCGGCTGCGGCGCGGGCTCGTCGTAGACCTCTTCCTCGTCGGCGAGGCCCAGGTACACCATGGTCTTCTTGAGCGGGTTCGACATCGCATCCTCCGTAGTGCTCATCTGTTCCGAGGTTAACCGCGTTCGGGCCGGGGACCCGTGATTGCCGACCCGATCCGAAGGTGTGTCGCGCCGGCCGCGATCGCCTCGGCGAAGTCGGCGGTCATGCCTGCCGAGATCCAGTCCGCGTCGGGCACGACGGCGCGCACCGTGCCCGCGCAGTCCCGCAGCCGCGCGAATGCCGCCGCGGGCGGCTCGTCGAGCGGCGCAACGGCCATGACTCCGCGGACGCGCAGGGTGGACAGTCCTGCGGCGTGCTCGGCGAGC
>NZ_RRYE01000560.1 GCF_004010105.1 Microbacterium sp. CPCC 204701 | reverse complement strand
CGATCGCGGCGCGCCATGCGGCGCGGTTCCGTGACGCCGGCTTCGCGCGGGTCGCCGATCTCGGCTGCGGCGTCGGCGGCGACGCCCTCGGCCTCGCGGGACTCGGTCTGCGCGTGCTCGCGGTGGACGCCGACGAGGTGACCGCCGCGATCGCCGCGTACAACCTGGCCCCGTTCGGCAGCGACGTCGACGTGCGGAACGCGACGGCCGAGGCATCCGATCTGTCAGGCGTCGAGGCCGTGTGGCTCGACCCGGCCCGCCGCACGGCGGGCCACGGCGAGACCACCCGCACCCGTCCCGAGGACTGGTCGCCGTCGCTCGAGTGGGCGTTCGACCTCGCCGCCCGGATGCCGGTCGGCGTGAAGCTCGGACCGGCGCTCGACCGCGACCTCATCCCCGGTGGCGTCGAGGCGCAGTGGGTGAGCGCCGACGGATCGACGGTAGAGCTCGTGCTGTGGTCGGGTGCGCTCGCGCGCGACGGTGTCCGGCGAGCCGCCCTCGTCGTCCGCGATGGCAACGCTTTCGAGCTGACGTCGGCGACGGATGCCGCGGACGCGCCCGTGCGCGACCTCGGCGGCTATCTGCACGAGCCCGACGGCGCCGTGATCCGCGCCCGCCTGATCGGCGACGTCGCGCGATCGCTCGAGGCCGGCATGCTCGACGAGCACATCGCCTACCTCACGTCCGACGCGGCGCTGACATCACCCTTCGTGTCGACCTTCAGGGTCCGAGAGGTCGTGCCCGGCGACGTGAAGGGCCTGTCGAAGGCGCTCCGCGAGCGCGGCATCGGAAGACTCGAGATCAAGAAGCGCGGAGTGGATGTCGACCCCGCGTCTCTCCGCTCGCGCCTCAAGCTCAGCGGCTCGGAGTCCGCGACGTTGTTCCTCACCCGCATCGGCTCTCGCCGCACCGCGATCCTCGCCGACCGGCTCTGACGCGGATCAGCCCAGGAGGTTCGCGCGCCAGGCCGCGTAGACCAGCCACCCGGCGCTGTAGATGATCGACACCGCGCCGATGGCGATCGCCCATACCGCCATCCCGCGACTCTCGAGCGGACGGCGAAGCGCGAGGATCGCCGACACCACCGCCACGATTCCGATCGGGAAGCCCCAGCCGACGAACAGCGACACCGCGAGCCCCACGACGGCGAACGCAAGCGCCCAACCCGCGAGGCCGCGATGCAGGCCGGATGCCTCGGCACCCGTCCATGCCACAGGTGCCGGGGTGTCCTCGGTGCCGGGCTCGGCCGGAGCCGACTGCACCGTCACGGCGACGGGGGCAGTCGGCAGGCGACGGAACCCGCCTCGATGCGCACCCGGCAGGGGCGACGCGTCCTCCGCGAGCGCAACCTCGGGTGACGGAGGCTCCACGACCGGCGAGGGCGGTGCGGGCGGCGGCGCGGCGGCCCCAGGTGCCGGCGC
>NZ_RRYE01000056.1 GCF_004010105.1 Microbacterium sp. CPCC 204701 | reverse complement strand
CGGGCGGCCCGCGCGTTCGAGCGGAGCGCGGGGTCCGCGGCATCCCGCGGAGCGCGCGCGATGGCCTCGGGTCGCATCGGCGCTCGCAGTCGCAGCTCGAAACCGCCTTCCGGCAGCGGCCCGGCGTCGACCGAACCCCCGAGCAGCTCGGCACGACGACGAAGGCTCGGGATGCCGTGGCCACCGCCCTGCGCCCCCTGCTCGGTCGAGCCGGCCGACCGTACCGACACCGTCACTCCGCGGAGGTGGTCGCGTGCGACCTCGACCTCGACCGCCGCGCCCGGGGCGTGCCGCGCGGCGTTCGTGAGCCCCTCACGGACCGTCCGCACGATCAGTTCCGCGATCAGCGGGTCCGCGTCGGAGACGATCGCGTGATCGATGCCCGCGTCGATGCGAATGCCCGCGTCTCGCGCACCGGTCACGAGGGCCTCGACGCCCTCGCCGCCGATCGGATCGAGGCGGCTCGGCCCGTCGGGGCGCGTCATCCGCACCACATCGCGCAGGCGGCCGCTGGCCCGGACGGCCGCTTCGCGGAGCTCGCGGAACTGCTCGCGCTGGTCGGGACTGAGGTCTCGCCCGAGTTCCAGTGCGCCTGCCTGCACCGCGATCAGCGCCAGCTCGTGGCCGATCGTGTCGTGGAGGTCGTCGGCGATGCGCACGCGCTCCTCTGCCTGTGCGCGGTCCGCGAGGATCGCGGCATCCGACTCCCGCTGCTCCTCGCGCAGCATCCGGTACCTGCCGAACCACCACGGAGCGACGACGGTGAGCAGCGCGATGAGCACACTGGCCATCCAGTCGCCGAGCGGCGCCGTGCCGGGCATCAGGTGCGAGATCGGGAGCGATGCGACCAGCACGATCGCGAACGTGGCCACCGCCGGGACGAGCCCGGCCAGGTGACGGCCGGCCAGGTACCCGGCGACCGCGGCCGGGATGAGGGCGAGCACAAGCGCCGAATCGCCCCAGCGGGCCAGGGGCAGCGCGATCGACGTCGCGAAGAGCAGCAGCACGACGCCGAGCGGCGTCGGCCACGAGGTTCGCTTCGGGCGATCGGAAGGCGGCATCCCCTCATCGTAGGAAGCGCGCGTACATCGCAAGACTGACGAAAGTATGGATAACTCCGGTCTACGGTCGGATGTGGCGGCTATCGCACCGCTCGTAGCGTCGCAGGAATGGACCTCCTCGCACTGCTGAACACCCTCGTCACCGACCTGGCGGCATCCCCCTGGGTCTACCTGGTGGTGTTCGCCGTGTGCGTGATCGACGGGTTCTTCCCGCCGGTGCCGAGTGAGACGGTCGTCGTCGGTGCGGCCACCATCTCGGTCGCGACCGGTCAGCCGCAGCTGCTGCTGCTCATCGGTGTCGCGGCCATCGGCGCGATCGTCGGCGACAACATCGCGTACCAGCTGGGGCGGGCGCTCGGCACGACCCGCTTCCGATGGATGCGGACGAAGCGGGCCGTGGCGGCACTCGACTGGGCCCGGCGCGGGCTCGACCGCCGCGGCGCCCTGCTCATCTTCACGGCCCGCTACATCCCGGTGGGGAGGATCGCCGTCAACATGACCGCCGGTGCGACGAGGTACCCCTTCCGCCGCTTTCTGCCGCTGTCGGTCGCGGCCGGGGTCACGTGGGCTGCGTACTCGGCGCTGTTCGGCATCGTCGCGGGGCAGTGGCTGCACGACCAGCCGATCCTGGCGATCGTGCTCGCCATCGCCGTGGCCGCCCTGGTGGGGGTGGTGGTGGATGCCGTCATCCGGCGCACCCTCGACCGCACCACGGGTACGGCCGACGCCGAGCCGGCCCTCGAGCCGCGGCACACCAAGAAGGACGAGTTCGCCGCGACTCCTCGCCGCATTTCGTGACCGCCGGGATCACTCCCGCAGCAGCGGCCGCACCTCGAGCTTCCGGTTGCAGGCCTTGGAGCCTTCGCTCATGAGCTCGAGCGCGACATCGAGGTCGGGCGCCTCGATGATCCAGAAGCCGGCGGCCCACTCCTTCGTCTCGGCGAACGGGCCGTCGGTGAGGATCGGCTTCTCGCCACGACCGTCGATCACGGTCGATGCGGTCGGGTCGGCCAGCCCGCCGGCGAAGACCCAGTGGCCGCCTGCACGGAGCTTTTCGTTGAAGCCACCGATCGCGACGGCCTCCTCCGCCGTCCCCGAGTTGCTTCGGCTGTCGATGACGTTGACCAGGTACTGCATGTGCTCGCCTCTCGCTTCGGTACGGATTCCGGGGCGACTACTGCTCGCCCCGGCGCTTCGGTCCGACGCCCGCCGGGATGTCACCGTGCAGGTGCGGCGCGTACACGAGTTTCAGCGTGCGCCCGTCGAGGACCGTCGACTCGATGAGCTCGAGGTCGAGCTCCGCCCCGCCGTGCAGCAGTGCGGCGCCCCCTGCGCGGCCCCACGACAGGGAACACCATGACCTCGAGACGGTCGACGAGTCCCGCTGCGAGCAGCGCGCGGTTCAGCGCGACACTGCCGTGCGAGCGCATCGGCACGTCGGTCGTGCGCTTCAGGCGGTCGATCGCCGTCACGGCGTCTTCGCGGTGGACCGTCGAGTTCTCCCACCCGAGCGGCTCCTCGAGCGAGCGTGAGAACACGATCTTCCGCGTCGCGTTGAGACTGTCGTAGTAGGGCTCGTCGTAGTCCTCGACGAACCCGCGGAACTCGCGGAACGTCGTCGCCCCGAACACGAGCACCTGCTCCTGCGTGAACGTGCGCACTCGGTCCTCGATGAGCTCGGGCCCCTCCTTGCCCCAGTACCCCGGCCAGCCATCGGCCATGCCGTAGCCGTCGAGCGTCGAGAAGAAGTCGACGGTGAACGTGGTGCTCATGGTGCTCCTTCCTTGCCTCGCGTGTTCGCGGCCTCACCACTGCAACGAACGCGAAGCGCCCGATTCGACAACCTTCCCGGGGCGTCGGTCAGATCGGGTGCTCGAGGCGTGCGCGCGCTTCGCGCTCGATCAGCACGGGAACGAAGTCGCGGACTCTGGCACGTTCGAAGTGACTTCGCGCCTCGGCGACCGCGTCGATGACGGTGGTCGAGGGCTTGTGCGGGAAGCGGGCGGAGAGGCGGACGATGATCTCTTCGATCTCCCGGTCCTCGTCGATGCCTTCGCGGGTCATGGCGCCATGATGAAACGCACGGCGCGTTCTCGTCAACCGGCCGCAGGCGGCCGCGGTGCCGCGCGCGTCACGCCGGCGGAGCGAGCCGCATGGTGGCGCCGGATGCCTCGGCCAAATCGGTCGCGGTCCGCGTGATGGTGCGCTGCATCACTTCGACAGCCGCGGTCGGCGCGATGTCGGCAGGCCGAGCGACGCTGATGGTGCGCGCCAGCGTGGGTTCGACGAGCCGCACCGAGCGCAGTCCCGGACGCTCGATGAGCACCATCGCGGGCACGATTGCGACGCCGAGGCCGCGCTCGACGAATCGGAGCACGGCATCCATCTCGGCCCCCTCCACGATCGCGGCGGGGGTGAGGCCGGCCGTGCGGAACGCGGCATCCGTCGTCGCCCGAAGGTCGTATGCGGGGCTGAAGACCACCTGCGGCAGCGCCGCCATGTCGGCCAGTGGGATCGCGTCGCGCTCGGTGATCGGTGGGGTGCTGCTCGACGAGATCACGACGAGCTCTTCGACGAGCAGCGGCGTCACCGTGAAGCGATCGGCGGATGCCGCACCCGACGTCGTGATGAGCGCGAGGTCGAGTTCGCCACGTGACAGCTCGTCGAGGAGTCGCCGCGAGCCGTGTTCCGAGATGTGCAGCTCGATCGCGGGGTGCGCCGCGTGGAATGCGGCGAACACCTCGGCCACGAGGCTGATGCAGAGCGTGGGAGTGGCTCCGAGGCGCACGCGGCCCCGCTGCAGTCCAGCGAGCTCGGCCAGCTCGCGGCGGACGGACTCGGCGTCGGCGAGCATGCGCCGGGCGAGGGGCAGCAGCGACTCTCCGGCAGTGGTGAGAGTGCTGCCGCGGCGAGCCCGATGGAACAGCTCGGCGCCGAGATCCTGCTCGAGCGTGGTGATCTGGCGGCTCAGCGATGGCTGAGCCAGATGCAGGCGTTCGGCGGCGCGCGTGAAGTTTCCCAACCGGGCGACTTCGACGAACGCCCGCAGCTGCTCCAGATTCATATGAATAGCGTACGGCTATTGAAGTGACCAACAATATGCATTGGAGTTATTTAAGCCGTATGCCTAGCGTTGACGTGTGAGCGCTTCAGAACGTCAGCTGTCCACTACCGTCCTCGTGATCGGCACGGGCGGGTCGGGCCTTCGCGCCGCCATCGACCTGGCCGAGTCCGGCGTCGATGTGCTGGCGCTCGGCAAGCGCCCGAAGTCCGACGCGCACACGTCGCTGGCCGCCGGCGGCATCAACGCCGCCCTCGCGACGATGGATGCCGAAGACAGCTGGCAGCAGCACGCCGCCGACACTCTCAAAGAGAGCTACCTGCTCGCCAACCCCGAGACGGTCGAGACCGTCACCAAGGGAGCAGCCCAGGGCATCGACGACCTCGAACGGTACGGCATGCCGTTCGCGCGCGAAGACGACGGCCGCATCTCGCAGCGCTTCTTCGGCGCGCACACGTACCGCCGCACCGCGTTCGCGGGCGACTACACCGGGCTCGAGATCCAGCGCACCCTGATCGACCGCGCCGCCCAGCTGCAGGTGCCGATCCTCGACACCGTGTACGTCACGCGCATCCTCGTGAACGACGATGGCGCGGTGTTCGGCGCGTACGGCTTCGACCTCGAGGACGGCACCCGCTATCTGATCCACGCGGATGCCGTGATCCTTGCCGCCGGCGGACACAACCGGATCTGGCGCCGCACGTCGTCGCGGCGCGACGAGAACACCGGCGACTCGTTCCGCCTCGCCGTCGAAGCCGGCGGTCGGCTGCGCGACCCCGAGCTCGTGCAGTTCCACCCGAGCGGAATCATCGAGCCCGAGAACGCCGCGGGCACCCTCATCTCGGAGGCCGCGCGCGGTGAGGGCGGGATCCTCCGCAATGGGCTCGGCGAGCGGTTCATGCACAGGTACGACCCGGAGCGGCTCGAGCTCTCGACCCGCGACCGCGTCGCGCTCGCCTGCTACACCGAGATCAAGGAGGGCCGCGGCACGCCGAACGGCGGGGTGTGGCTGGACGTCTCGCACCTGCCGCGCGAGGTCATCATGGCCCGTCTGCCGCGCGTGTACCAGACGATGCTCGAACTGCAGATGCTCGACATCACCCAGGAGCCGATCGAGATCGCGCCCACCGCGCACTACTCGATGGGCGGGGTGTGGGTGCGCTCGTCCGACCACTCCACCGACGTGCCCGGGCTCTACGCCATCGGCGAGGCGTCGTCGGGACTCCACGGCGCGAACCGGCTCGGCGGCAACTCGCTCATCGAGCTGCTGGTGTTCGGCCGCATCGTCGGCCAGGCGGCGGCGGCGTACTCCGCGTCGCTGCCGGCGCAGAAGCGCTCGGCGTCGGCCGTCGCGACGGCACGCGCCGAGGTCGACGGCCTGCTCGCGGCATCCGGAACCGAGAACGTGCGTGCCCTGCAGCGCGCGATCCGCGACCTCATGACCGAGCACGCCGGCGTCGTCCGTGACGAGGAGGGCCTCTCGGCAGGCCTCGTCGAGCTCGATGCGATCGAAGCGCGCATGGCCGACATCGGCGTGCATCCCGACATCGCCGGCTACCACGACCTCGCGCACGCATTCGACCTGAAGTCCTCGGCGCTCGCCGCGCGCGCCACGCTCGAGGCGGCGCTCGAGCGCCGCGAGACCCGGGGATGCCACAATCGCAGCGACTACCCGAACCTCGACCCCGAGCTGCAGGTCAACCTCGTGTGGTCTCCGACGACCGGCGTCGTGCGCGAGGAGATCCCTCCCATCTCCGACGAGATCGCCGCACTCATGCACGAGGTGTCGGTCGCCGGCAAGCTGGTCGAGTGACGACTGCGAGAATGTCGCCATGGCCCGCCCTGCGCTCGAATCCCTGCTCCGTCGCATCTCCGACACCGGACTGCTCGACGACCCCGTCATCGAGGGTGACTTCGTCTGCGGTCGCGCCCGTCTGGACGGCGCCGGCGCCGACGTGATGGTGAACGTCGACCCCGAGCTCGACGAGGCCGACGAGGCCGACCCTGCGGCCCTGCTCGCCGGGATCTCGCGCATCCTGGCGATGAGCGAAGCGCAGTGGACGACGATCGTCGAGTCGGTCGCGACCGAGATCGAGGAGGCGGTCGCCGACGACGGGCCGATCGTGGAGCAGACCGATCTCCGCGCCGACCTGGAGCCCACGTCGGTCGTCGTGTTCGCCGACGCCGTGCTGCTGTCGCTCGCGGCGCCGCGGCAATTCCCTGATTCGCGCATCCTGGTGCAGCTCGACGACGACTTCGAGATCGAGAATGTCGAGGTCGCCGTGAATGACGGCGCCGAGACGATCGAACTCGACTCGCTCGACGACCTCCTGGATCACATCGGCCGACCCGCTGCCATCTGACCGGCCGCACGTCCCGATCTGGAGGGCAACGGATGCCGCACGCCGCGCTCGCCGTCGACATCGGCGGCACGAAGGTCGAGGCCGCGCTGATCGACGCGACCGGCGTGGTGTTCCAGGGCACGCGACACCGTCGCCCGACGGGGCGTGACGCGACGCGCGAGCAGCTGACGGCCGCGATCCGGGATGCTGCGGCCGCTGCCGTCGAGAGCGGGTCGGGGGTCGAGATCCTCGGAGCCGGCGCGGGTTCGGCGGGCCCGGTCGACACGACCGCGGGCACGACCTCGCCTCTCAACCTGCCGAACGGCGCGGGTCTGGACGTGGTCGGCATCCTTCGTGACGTCGTGCCGGGGGTGCCGGTGCGGCTGGCCCTCGACGGCGCATGCCTCGTGATGGCCGAGCACTGGCTGGGCGCCGCCCGGGGGGTGCGCAATGCGCTCGCGATGGTGGTCTCGACCGGCGTCGGCGGCGGGCTGCTGCTCGACGGCCGCGTCGTGTCGGGCGGCACCGGAAACGCCGGGCACATCGGCCAGATCCGCCTCCGCGAGCCGGGCGATGGCGTGCTCGAGGGCACGCTCGAAGCCCTCGCGGCAGGCCCGCCGACGGTGACGTGGGCGCGCTCACACGGGTGGAGGGGCAGCACCGGCGAAGAGCTCGCCGCGTCCTATGCCGAAGGCGACCCGATCGCCGTCGCGGCGGTCCGCCGCTCGGCATCCGCGGTGGGCGAGGGCATCGCGAGCACGGCGGCGCTGCTCGACCTCGAGGTCGCCGTCATCGCCGGGGGCTTCGTCAACGTCGCGCGGGACTACTTCGACCTCGTGCGCGAAAGTGTGCGCCGCCACGCGCCGCTGCCGCATGCCGCGACCGTGACCGTGCTGCCGTCACCGCTCGACGGCCAGGCGCCGCTGCTCGGCGCCGCGTACCTCGTGCACGGAGTCCCGGCGGACAGCTGATCACGGTCCAGACTCGCTTCGCATCGGCGGGGCGTCCAGGCTCGGTTCCGCGGGGACGCATGTCGCAAGCACGGCCTAGGCTCGGGCCGTGGCCACCCTTGACGACGTCCGCCGCACCGCCGCCGGACTGCCTGGCAGTGAGGAGCGCGAGACGGCGGGGGGCGCCGCGTGGTTCGTCCGCGGGAGGCTCTACGCGTGGGAGTGTCACCCATGGCCGAGCATCCCAGACGACGTCCGGGCGATCATCGCGTCGGAGCTCGTCGTCGCGGTCAAGGTCGCCGATCGGGTCGACGCGCTCGCGCTGGTCGAGATGGCGCCCGACGTGTTCCTGTCTCCGACGACACGATGGAGCGAACCGAAGATCGCGTTCCGAATGGACTTCATCGACCACGATCACCTCGCCGAGCTCGTCACCGAGGCGTGGCGCGTGCAGGCCCCGAAGTACCTGCGGCGTGAGTTCGATGAAGCCACTGCCTAGGCCGGAGGCTCGCTCCGGCCCGTGCCAGACGTCGTCAGCCGGCCGGTGTCAGGACGAGCGTGTCGGTGGTCGACGCGTCGACCGCCTCGGACGTGTAAGCCCACGGCGTCAACTCGGTCCGCTGCCAGGTCTCTGTCTGGTCGGTGTAGTTCGTGTGGAACGTGTGGCCGCTCGCGCCGGTGAAGTGGTTCCAGCCCGACTCGTCGAAGTCGCCGAGGTCGATCACCATGCGCATCGAGGGAACCGTGACGGTCGCGAAGTCGCCGCCGAGCGACCACCCGGTCGCGTTCACGATCGACGAGCCGCCGCCCACCGGATACGGGCCACGGTTGAACAGCCATTCGATCGGGGCGATGCCCGACGACCCGAACGTCTCGCTGACGAGCGGCAGCGCGTGCAGTCCGCCCCAGTTCCAGCGCGCGGAATTGTCCCCCTGCAGCGCGGTGAGGCGTTCGCGGGCGTCGATCGCGGAGCGCTTGAGCATGTCGTTCATGCCTGAGACGCCCAGCCCCTGGTTGACCCACCATCCCGAGTCGGGGGTGTCCAGCAGCTGGTCGACGACGAGGAACAGGCGGCCCTGGTCCGTGAGGGGCACGGGGTTCTCCCGCTCGTCCGAGAACATGTTGGCGGCGAGGGTGTCCCACAGCACGTTCGCGTACGCGGCGGCGGCCGAGTCCGCGGCGTTCTGACCGTCCCATTCCCGCAGGAGGTCGAGAGCGGCATCCGTCTTGTCGTGCCCCGTCGTGATGTCGAGGTAGGCCGCCGCCAGGCGCATCCCGATGAACGAAGAGTTGTCCGCCTGAATCTCGCGCAGATCGTCGGCCGTGATGGGACCCTCGGCGATCTTGCGTTGGATGAGCTCGTCGATGCGCGCTGCGCGCCAGCCGTAGTCCCAGTCGCGCGTGAGGAGATGAGTGTAGTCGGCGCCGACGATCGCGTTGTTGGCCGTGACGATGTATCCGTCCTTGGGGTTGTATGCGACCGGCAGCTCCTCGAACGGGATGAAGCTCTGCCACGCGTACGCCGAGTCCCACCCGGGCTGCGGCATCGACCCGTCGCCGGCGCCCCGGATCGGCAGGCGCCCCGGCGTCTGGTAGCCGATGTTGCCGTCGACGTCGGCGTAGACCAGGTTCTGCGCCGGCACGTCGAACAGCGCCGCTGCGCCGCGGAAGTCGTCGAAGTCCCGCGCGGCGTTCAGGGCGAAGATGGCGGATGCCGTCGTCCCCGGTTCGAGCGCGGTCCACCGCAGGCTGACCGCGAACTCACCGGCCGGGGCACCCGTCGGCGTGGCGATCGCGTCGGTCTCACCCGCGGAGGGGTCGTCGGCGATCGCCGTGAAGTCGGCGGTGAGGCCCGACACGATCGGGCCGTTGACGGTGGAGCGGATGACGAGATCGACATCGTCGCCCCCGGCGACCTTCACCGTCTCGGTGCGCTCCTCGAGCGGCACGAGCACGCCGTCGTACCAGTACGAGTCGCCCTCGACCTTCTCGAGGTACAGGTCGGTGACGTCCGCCGTCAGGTTCGTGAAGCCCCATGCGACGCGGTCGTTGTGGCCGATGATCACGCCCGGCATGCCGGCGAAGCCGAAGCCCGCGACATCGAACGGGCAGGCCTCGCTCACCTCGGAGCACTTCAGCTGGATCTGGTGCCACACGCTCGGCAGGGACGCGCCGAGGTGCGGGTCGTTGGCCAGCAGCGGCATCCCCGACTCCGTGTGCGAGCCCGACACGACCCACGAGTTCGATCCGACGCCCTCGCCGACGCCCCCCACGAGCTCGCTGACCGCCGCGACGACACCCTCGACCTCGGTCCACTCGATCGACGAGGTCGCGGCGTCGGCATCCGCCTCGGCTTCGGCGTCCGTCTCTCCCTCGGCGTCGGCCTCGTCGAGGTCGGGAGCCGTGCCGACCGCGGGCACCGTCGAGATCCTCGGCACGATGATCGGGTTGCGGTCGAAGGGATACGCCGGGTACAGCTCGTCCATCTCGGCCTGAGTGAAGTCCGCCGCGATCACGGCGCGTTCGGTCTCGTCCTCGATGTTGTTGCGGAGGTCCCACGCCATCGCCTTCAGCCACGCGACCGAGTCGGCGGGCGTCCACGGCTCGATCTCGTAGCCGGGGTTCTGCAGGCCCAGCACCGCGTACTCGAACGACGCGTCGGCCCCGTCGTTCTCGGCGAGGAACGCGTTCACGCCGTCGGCGTAGGCCTCGTAGTAGGCGCGGTCGGTCTCGTCGAGCGCCTCGACCTCCTGTTCGGCGATCGCGCGCCAGCCGAGCGTGCGCAGGAACATGTCGGTGTCGAGCTGCGACTCGCCGAACAGCTCCGACAGCCGTCCGCTCGTGACGTGCCGGCGGAAGTCCATCTCGAAGAATCGGTCCTGAGCGTGCACGAAGCCCTGGGCGAAGAACAGGTCGTGCGCCGAATCGGCGGTGATCGTGGGGATGCCGAGCACATCGCGCTGCACCGTCGCCTCGTCGTCGAGCCCCGACAGCTCCACTTCGCCGCTCAGCTGAGGAAACGACCGCTGCGCCGTGTAGACGAGGAAGCCCACTGCCACCAGCACCAGCGCCACGACCCCGGCCACGACGCTGAACAGCGTGATGCCGATCTTGCGGCCGAGGGAACTGCCGCGGGGAGTGTCGTCGATGGCGTAGGGCGAGGTCGAGGGCTTCGACATTGGAGGGCTTTCCTGTCGGCTGGGGTACGCGATTCCGCGCGGCACGATATTCGGTGCCACGCGTTCGGGTCGACGGGCACCGTTTCGGCATCGTATCCCGTGAGCCGTTCGCCACCCGAATCGTCGGCGGCGGCACCGTGGATCAAAGCCGAGAGAGGCTAGACGGGCAACTCTACGTCCGCCTCGAGCGGCCCGCCGCACTCCGCGCTCCCACCGACCCGCTTCCACTCAACGTCGAGGTGGCCCTGCGAGATCAGGGTTCCGTCCGCGCCGGTCAGCCGGTATCCGAGCGTGGATCGACCGTCCAGAAACGTGGCGCTCCAGCCCCGGCGACCGTTTCCGGTGAGGTCGATCATCTCGGCGTCAGCCGGCCGCGCGGGTGAGGGCGTCGCCGTCGGAATGGCCAGGTCGGTGGGACTCGCCCACTTCAGGGGTGCAGCTTCGCCCGCCATGACCGGCCGCGGCTCGCATGCGTCGCCGCCGCACATCTCGAGCGTGACGCCGGCGACGGGTTCCTCGAGCGTGACGCGCGCGGTCGCGCTGTATCCGACGGCGGTGCAGGCGAACCCGCCGAACGGCGCACACGCCGTCAGGGTCACCGCCGCACTCGCGGCGATGACGAGGACGCGCAGCGCTCGCATGCTCCGAGACTAGACAGCGACCGCCTCACCACCCGGAATCGTTGCGAACCGGTGACCGAGTGAACGCGTCCGAAGTCAGTCGGTGCCGGAGTCGAACGCGGAGGCCTCGTTCGCGGCATCCGTCGCCTCGGCGAGCTCTTCCTGTGCGGCGTCGAGGTGCTCGGCGCGCTCGGTGATCACACCGGCCTCGCCCTGCGAGAGGTGGCCGACGAGCTCGGCGGCTGCGCCGCCGATGATGCCCGCCGCGGCGTAGTGCTCGAGCCGCACGCGCGAGTCGGCGATGTCGAGGTTGCGCATCGTGAGCTGGCCGATGCGATCGGTGGGGCCGAACGCGGCGTCGCCGACGCGCTCCATCGAGAGCTTCTCGGGGTGGTACGACAGGCCCGGGCCGGTGGTGTCGAGGATCGTGTAGTCCTCGCCGCGACGCAGCCGCAGCGTCACCGAACCGGTGATCGTCGAGCCCACCCACTTCTGAAGCGACTCGCGCAGCATGAGGGACTGCGGTTCGAGCCAGCGGCCTTCGTACATCAGGCGGCCGAGGCGGCGGCCCTGCTCGTGGTACGTCGCGAGGGTGTCTTCGTTCAGGATGCCGTTGACGAGGCGCTCGTACGCCGTGAACAGCAGCGCCATGCCCGGGGCCTCGTAGATGCCGCGCGACTTCGCCTCGATGATGCGGTTCTCGATCTGGTCGCTCATACCGAGCCCGTGGCGGCCGCCGATGCGGTTGGCCTCGAAGACCAGGGCGACCGGGTCGGAGTACTCGACGCCGTTGAGGGCGACCGGGCGGCCGGCCTCGAAGGTGACGGTGACGTCCTCGGCCTCGATCTCGACCGAAGGATCCCAGAAGCGCACCCCCATGATCGGCTCGACGGTCTCGAGCGACACGTCCAGGTGCTCCAGAGTCTTCGCCTCGTGCGTCGCG
>NZ_RRYE01000559.1 GCF_004010105.1 Microbacterium sp. CPCC 204701 | reverse complement strand
CGGCGGTCGCGGCGTCGGCGGCACGACGCTGGGCGATTGCGAGCACCCACGGACGCCCGCGCTCGCCGGCGGGCGCGAATCGCGCGGCGGCCCGCCAGACCTCGAGGAACACGTCCTGCAAGACCCGCTCGCTCTGCGCGCGATCGCCCACCGTCGCGACGATCAGCCCGAACACGCGCGGCGACAGCAGGTCGTACAGACGGGCGAAGGCGGACTCGTCGCCCTCCGCGATGCGCCCGAGCAGCACGCCGACACGATCGACGCGGGTCGTTCCGTCGTCCGGTATCTCGAGGCCGTCGATGACCATGCCTTCCAGCATGCCTTACTCGGCAACGGGGGTGTTTGCACCGATCGCGTCCGTCGTCAAGGGGCCGGTCACCGGCGAACCGGCCGCCTACGCTGGATTCAGCTCGATGTGCCGCGTTCCCCTGCGCGGCGCATCGCAGCGGGAGGAACAGTGACGGACCTGCGTGAAGTCGAGGACATCTCGACGGGTGGGCTGCTCGACGGCCGATATCGCGTCGAGGAGCGCATCGGGGAAGGCGGAATGGCGCGCGTCTACCGCGCCGAAGACACGCACCTGGATCGCACGATCGCGGTCAAGCTGCTGCGGGGACCCGTGGACGGGCCCGCGGTGCTGGAGCGCGCGCGTGCCGAGACAAGAGTCCTCGCGTCGCTCAACCATCACTCGATCGTCACGGTGTTCGACGCCCGGATCTCGGACATCGACGGAAGCTACATCGCGATGGAGTACGTCGAGGGCATCACCCTCCGCGACCTCATCATGCGCGGACCGGTCGACGAGCGCGAGGTGGCGCGCATAGCCCTCGACGTGGCCGAAGGGCTTCACGTCGCCCACTCTGCCGGCATCGTCCACCGCGACGTCAAGCCGTCGAACGTGCTGCTGGGCTCGTCGCCCCTGCCAGGCCCCACATGGCACGCGAAGCTCGCCGACTTCGGCATCGCGTTCCTCCTCGACACCACTCGTGTCACCACTCCCGGGCTCGTGATGGGAACCGCCGCCTACATGGCGCCGGAGCAGGTGCAGGGCGCGCCGCCGCAGCCGGCGTCGGACGTGTACTCGTTCGGCATCATGCTCATCGAGGCGCTCACCGGCACGAGACCATATGCGGATGCCGAGGGCATCGGCGCACTCACCGCGCGGCTGATCTCCCCTCCCCCGATCCCGGAGACCCTGGATCCCGCGTGGCAGGGATTGCTGCGCGGTATGACGGCCACACGCCCCGACGACCGCCCGACGGCGCTCGAGGTCGCGACGGTGGCGTCACGTCTCGCGACGACGACGGATGGGTCGACCGTCGACCGGCCGACAGAAGCGGTCACGGTGGCGATGCAGCCCACAACGGCACTGCCCGCCGCGAGCACCGCCGCCGCGGGCGCGGTCACTGCCGGCGCGCTCGGCGCGGGC
>NZ_RRYE01000558.1 GCF_004010105.1 Microbacterium sp. CPCC 204701 | reverse complement strand
CGCCGCCGCGTGGGCCTTCGGCGCGGCGGGCCTCGGCGCGGCGGCGGGAGTCACGGCCGCCACCGCGTACGGGGTCCTGGTGATGATCGCACTGGCCCCCGGCGCGTTCGTCATCGCGGTGTCGCTGCTGCGGCGACGCCGCGCGGCGACGGATGCCGGAAGGCGGGCCGCGACATGACGCTCCCGTACGTGACCCTCAGCTGCGCCATGTCGCTCGACGGCTACCTCGACGGCGAGTCGCCGCAGCGCCTGATCATGTCGAACGCCGAGGACTTCGACCGCGTCGACCAGCTGCGGGCCGACAGCGACGCGATCATGGTCGGGGCATCGACGGTCCGCCGCGACGACCCTCGGCTGCTGGTGCGAAGCGAGGATCGGCGGCAGAAGCGCGTGTCCGAGGGGCGCAGCGCGTCACCGGTGAAGGTCACCGTCACGGGCAGCGGCGACCTGCCGGCGGGCTCGTGCTTCTTCAAGGTCGGCGACGTGGAGAAGATCGTCTACTGCCCGCGCGCGACCGCCGCACGGCTCGCGGGCGCCCTCGGCGGCACCGCGACCGTGGTCGCCCTCGGCGACCCGGTGACCATGCGCGACATCGCGGAGGACCTCGCCGCGCGGGGCGTACGGCGGCTCATGGTCGAGGGCGGCGGAAGGATGCACACCCAGTTCCTGAGGGAGGACCTCGCCGACGAGCTGCAGCTGGTGATCGCGCCATTCTTCGTCGGCGACCCTCGTGCGCCGCGATTCGTCGGGGAGGGCGCGTTCCCCTGGACGGCGACACGGCGGGCGCGTCTCGCCGAGACGCGGCAGATCGGCGACGTGGTGCTGCTGCGGTACGCCCTCTCGGAGCGGGCGGTGCACGGCGGGGCGTCGACCGAGCCCGAAACCGTCGTAGCGGCCGCGGATCGCCGGGGCGCGGACCATGGCTCGACGACGTGAGGCCGCGTTCCACGAGCGCCGCGGCCTGCGCGGAGGCATGCCGCTGACGCTGCTCGCGTGCGCGATCCTGTTCCTGGCACCCCTCGTGCCCGGGGTTCTGAACACAGGCAGCCCGGGCTCCTTGCTGCGTCTGCCGGGCGAGACGGTCGTCGCCGTGGTCGTGCTTCTCACCGTGGCGGCACGCTGGCTCCAGACCGTGACGGCCGGCGTGTACGCGGCGGTGGTGGTCGCCGGCATCCTGCTCGCCTCTCTCGATCTGGCGTTCCGCGCCACGATCGACCGTCCGTTCGATCTCGCGGAGGACGGCGGCGCGATCGTCGATGCCTTCGGCGTCGTGCAGGACACGGTCGGTCCCCTCAGCGCGATTCTCGTCCTTTTGCTCATCGGCGCCGCCGTCGTGGGGCTGTGCGCCGTCGTCGCCGTCTCGGCGCTGCGTGTCGGACGCGCCGCACGCGGGGAGGGCCCGCGAGGTCGTGCCGTCGTCGCCGCGGTCGCGGGCGCGTGGGT
>NZ_RRYE01000557.1 GCF_004010105.1 Microbacterium sp. CPCC 204701 | reverse complement strand
GGGCGCCGCCGCAGGATCCGAAGCCTGGGCTTCGGCGTCGGCGATCACATCTTCCACCGGCGGGGGAACCGCAGGTGCTCCGGTGTCGAGCTGATCGGTCGGTGCCGGCGTGTCCTCCACCGCGGACGGAGCCTCATCCGCCTGCCCGGGCTCGCCGGCCACGACGTCTGGATCGGTGTCATCGCCGAGCCCGGGCAGGTCCGGAAGATCCGGCAGCCCGGGGATGCCTTCATCCGGGGTCTCGTCCGGTGGGGTGTCGCCGGGCGTGCCGGCGAGAATGTCGTCACCGGACGCGACGGAACCGTCGCCAGAGGCGACACCGGCGCTCTGGTCGAACACCTGCGTCACATCCCCGCCCTCGGTCCAGATGTTCTGGTTGACCGATTGGTCGACGATCGTCGACCGGCTGTCGACCCACGTCCAGTGGCTCGTGATGCGCGAGATCTCGTTGACGACGTCGTTGTCGGACGGTGGCGGCGGGGTGTGATGCGCCTTGGGCACGACATCGGGACGGTCGTAGATCACCGGAGCGACGGCCCGGACGTCGTCGGCGCAGAGACCTTCCATCCTGTTGCGCGAGAGTGTGCCTTCGGGATCGTCTTTGAGCGCGGCCATGGCAGCCGGATCGCGCAGCAGACTCAGTATGAACTCGATGATCGAGTTGGCGATTGTCGCCAGAGGGGTGCTCATTCCCGATACCTCCGCAATGAGACTCGACGTCTGTGGATTCAGATTAGGAAGTGCCGACCCATCGAGCATCGGGAGTTGCCCCGATGCTCGACGGGGGGCGGTGCGGGGTCGCGTGTGGGCCCCTTCGGTCGGCGTCTGAGGTGTGCTGCGTGGCAGCCCCCTCGATCGCGATACGCAGCTTCGACAGCAGGTCGGAGCGCGACGTGGCGTCGAGACGCCGGCGGATGTGCGCGATATGGTGCTCGGCGGTGCGAGGAGAGATGAAGATCGCCGCACCGATCTCGGCGTACGTCTTGCCCTGCAGGACGAGCTCGGCGACCTCGCGCTCCCGGTCGCTGAGCACGCAGTCGGCGGGCGGGTCGGATGCCGATGATCCGGCGGTACCGGCATCGGCCGTACGCGAGGTCTCGCGCGGGTGAAGCTCCCGTGCGCAGGCGAGGAGCCGGGCGATCACTTTGCGGTCGTCAGAGCGTCCTGCGCCGTGACCGGCCAACCGCGCTCCGTCCCACGCGAGCCCGACGGCGGCCAGCGCCCGCGCCGCCGTCTCGACGGCATCGGGGTCGACTGTGCCCGCGAGCACCGACGTCCACACGCGCCCTGCCTGCGCCATGCGAGCGGCGAGCCGGTTGTGTGCAGCCGCCGCGACGAGCGCGCGCGCATGCGGCGCGAGCGCCTCCGGCCGGCTGAGCAGGATGCCGCGCTGAATGCCCGCCCAGTGCAGTGGCGCAGCCCACGCGGGTGGCTCGCCGAGTCGGGCG
>NZ_RRYE01000556.1 GCF_004010105.1 Microbacterium sp. CPCC 204701 | reverse complement strand
GGCAGGCGTGGCTCCCGCAGGTGGCGGCGGTCTCGGTCGGCGAGCGAGCCTCGTCGACCCGCTTCGCGGCCGTGCGGCGCACGCTCCTCGGGGCCGGGGTCGTCGCCGTCGCCGTTGCCGCGGGCGTCACCACGAGCGCGTTCGCCGCCCCGTCGTCGCCGCGCTACGTGCTGCGGGACGTGGTCATCCCGCCGTTCGACATCCGCGAGTTCCCGAGTCCGCTGCAGTCGTTCCGCGCACTGGTGCGCGACCACCCCGACGACACGCTGTTCACCGTGTCAGGGCTGCCCGAGGGCGCGCGCGTGCGCCTGGCGACGATGGACGCGTACAACGGCACCGTGTACAACGTCTCGGATGAGGGCGCCGGGTCTTCCAGCGCCTTCTCGCCCGTGCGGGCGAGCATGTCGGCCGACGCCGAGGGCACCCCGGCGACGCTGCACGTCGAGATCGGCGCGTTCGAGGGCGTGTGGATGCCGGACGCCGGCGCCGTGCAGGGCATCGCGTTCGACGGCGACCGGGCCGACGACCTGCGCCGCACCGCCCACTACAACGAGTCGACGTCGACAGGTGTGGTCACCGCCGGCCTCGCGGAGGGCGATTCGTACACGCTCGAGAGCGTCGTCCCCGAGGTGCCGAGCGACGAGGCGCTCGCTGACGTGCCGTTCGCGCCGCTGTCGCTGCCCGATCAGGAGGGCGTCCCGCAGGACACCGCGGAGGTCGCCTCGACGACCGTGGCCGACGCCACGACCCCCATCGAGCAGGTGCGCGCGCTGCAGACGATGTTGTCGGAAGGCGGCTACTTCAGCCACGGTCTCGAAGGGCAGCCGCTGTCGCGCGCGGGCCACGGCGCGGAGCGCATCACGACGCTCCTCGGGTCGGACCAGATGGTGGGCGACGACGAGCAGTACGCCACCGCGATGGCACTTCTCGCGCGCGAGATCGGCATTCCGGCGCGCGTCGTGATGGGCTTCTACCCCGACGAGGGCCAGCAGGGCCAGCCGGTGTTCGCCGCGAACGGCGACACGCTGCACGCGTGGGTCGAGGTGGCCTTCGAGGGTCACGGCTGGGTGCCCTTCGACCCGACGCCGCCCGAGGACCAGGTGCCGAGCGACCAGACCACCAAGCCCCGCGCCGACCCCAAGCCCCAGGTGCTCCAGCCGCCGCCCCCGCCGCAGGAGCCCGTCGACCTGCCGCCGACCATGACCGACGACCGGGGGTCCGACGACGAGGAGGGCTTCGACGCGTCCTTGATCTGGATGATCGTGACGATCGGCCTGGGCAGCCTCGGCATCCTGTTCGTCCTGCTCGCCCCGCTCGTCGTGATCGGCGCGCTCAAGGCGGCGCGTCGTCGGCAGCGCCGCTCGGCGGATTGCGCCTCCGACCGCATCAGCGGCGGCTGGGACGAGCTCGTCGACCGCGCCGCCGACCACGGCGCGCCGGTGCGTCAAGGCGGCACCCGCCG
>NZ_RRYE01000555.1 GCF_004010105.1 Microbacterium sp. CPCC 204701 | reverse complement strand
CGGCGGCCGTCGCCGCCGGCGTGGCCGCCGGGTCGCGCGGGGTCACCGACTACGGCAAGGCCGAGGTCGGCGACAAGACACTCGTCGACGCTCTCGTGCCCTTCAGCGGGGCGTTGACCCATGCCGTCGATGCCGGCGCCGGTCTCACCGACGCGTGGCGGACGGCGGCGGATGCCGCGACCCGCGCCGCACAGGCGACCGCCGACCTGTTGCCCCGCATGGGCCGCGCCCGCACGCACGGGCAGAACAGCGTGGGCACCCCCGACCCGGGCGCGATCTCGCTCGCCCTCATCGTGACGGCCGTGGGCGAGACGCTCGCGGAACAGAACTCAGAGAAGGAGAATGCGCATGCCTGAGCCGCTGCGGATCGTGATCGGCGCCGACGACGCCGGATTCGAGTACAAGGAGATCCTCAAGAAGGACCTCGAGGACAACCCCGCCGTCGCCGCCGTGCTCGACGTGGGCGTGGACGCCGACGGTCACACCCCGTACCCGAAGGTCGCGATCGAGGCCGCTCAGCGCGTCGCCGCCGGCGACGCCGACCGGGCGCTGCTGATCTGCGGCACCGGTCTCGGCGTCGCGATCGCCGCGAACAAGGTGCCCGGCATCCGCGCCGTCACCGCGCACGACTCCTTCTCGGTCGAGCGCGGAGTGCTGTCGAACAACGCCCAGGTGCTCACCATGGGGCAGCGGGTCGTCGGCATCGAGCTCGCCCGCCGCCTGGTGCGCGAGTGGCTGACCTACCGGTTCGACACCACCTCGGCATCCGCCGACAAGGTCGCCGTCATCGACGAGTTCGAGACCACCGGATCCTGCTGATGCCCGGCCACGAAGTTCGCACAAACGCGCCGATCTCGCACGATTCCGCCCGGGATCCGCGAGGTACGCGCGAGCCTGCGAACCTCGTGGCCGCCGCACACACGACCCCCGCGCAGGTGACGGTCGGGGTGAGCTTGAAGACGTACTTCGGGCACGCGCGAGCCACCGCGTGGTTCGCCGAGGTCGCTCCGCGCGCCGCAGCCCACCCCGGCGTGGCCTCGGGGGCCGTCCGCTTCTTCGTCATCCCCACCTACCTGCAGATCCTCCCCGCGCTCGAGGCGTTCGCCGGCACCCCGGTGCTCGTCGGCGCGCAGGACGTGTCGGAGTTCGCACCGGGCGCCTACACCGGCGAGGTCGCCGCCGCCGAGCTCGCCGAGGTTGGCGTCGCGGTCGCCGAGATCGGCCACGCCGAGCGCCGACGACTGTTCGCCGAGACCGACGAGGTCACAGCCCGCAAGGCCACCGCCGCGCTCTCCCACGGCATGACGCCCGTGCTGTGCATCGGCGAGACCGAGCGCATGGACGCGACGGATGCCGCAGCGGCGACCGTCGCGCAGCTCCAGGCGGACCTCCACGGCGCACCGGCCGGCCCCGTCCTCGCCGCGTACGAGCCGGTGTGGGCGATCGGTGCGCCCGTGCCCGCG
>NZ_RRYE01000554.1 GCF_004010105.1 Microbacterium sp. CPCC 204701 | reverse complement strand
CGCTGCCGGTCGGCATCCCGACGGCGTTCCTCGAACCTGTCGCCGATCCGCTCGGCGACCTCGTGGCCCGCCACGCGCGCACGCACGGTCCGTTCACGGCGGATGCCGCCGCCGAGCGCCTCGGCGTAGGCGTCGCGGTTGCGCGGCTCACGCTCCAGCGGCTCGAGTCGCAGGGTCGCGTCACGAGCGGCTTCTTCCTCCCCGAGGCGTCCGCGGACTCCGCACGCGCGGACGACGCGGAGTGGTGCGACACGGAGGTGCTTCGGCGGCTGCGGATGCGGTCGCTCGCGGCGATCCGCGGCAGCGTCGAGCCCGTGCCCCAGGATGCCTACGCCCGGTTCCTTCCGGTGTGGCAGCACGTCACGCGGCCGCTCGAGGGCATCGACGGCGTCGCGGCGGTCGTCGAGCAGCTGGCGGGCGTGCCGATCCCGGCGAGCGCGTGGGAGTCGCTCGTGCTTCCGGCGCGCGTCCGGGACTACGCCCCCGGCTTGCTCGACGAGCTCACGTCGACCGGCGAGGTGGTGTGGTCGGGGCATGGCAGCCTTCCGGGGCGCGACGGCTGGATCGCGCTGCATCCCGTCGACGCGCTGCCGCTCACGCTCGCCCTGCCCGATGCGGCCGACGACCCGGCGCCGGGATCGCTCGACGCCCAGCTGCTCGCCGCGCTCGAGGGCGGCGGCGCATACTTCGCGAGTCAGCTGAGGCAGGTGACCGGCGCCGAGAACGAGCAGTCGGTGGTCGAGGCGCTGTGGCGTCTCACGTGGGCGGGCCGCGTCACGAACGACACGTTCGCGCCCATCCGCACCCTCGTCTCTGGCGGCTCGCAGGCACACCGGGTGTCCAGGCGCACGCCCCGGGCACGCCTGTACCGGGGCGCAGCGGTGCGGGCGGTGGCGGCATCCGTTCCTCCTCGCCCGCCCGCGATCGGCGGCCGATGGTCGCTGCTCCCCGCACCCGAGCCCGATGCGGCTCTGCGTGCCACGGCGTCGGCGAGCCTGCTGCTCGACCGGTACGGCGTCGTCACCCGCGGGGCCGTTCAGGCCGAGGGCATGCCCGGAGGGTTCGCGCAGGCCTATCGCGTGCTGGCGGGGTTCGAAGAGGCCGGGCACTGCCGTCGCGGCTACGTCATCGAGAAGCTCGGCGCGGCGCAGTTCGCGGCCTCCTCGACCGTCGACCGGCTGCGCGAGTTCGCGGGGCTGTCGGATCCGCCCCCGCTGCGGGCCGTCACACTCGCCGCCACCGATCCTGCGAACCCCTATGGCGCGGCGCTCGCGTGGCCCGCGCTCGAAGGCGTCGGCCACCGGCCGGGACGCAAGGCGGGCGCCCTCGTCGTGCTCGTCGACGGCACGCTGGCGCTGTACCTCGAGCGCGGCGGCAAGTCGGCGCTCGCTTTCACCGGTGACGAGGGGGTGCTGGCGGCCGCCGCGCGCGACCTCGCCGCGACGGCGCGCAACCGCCGACTC
>NZ_RRYE01000553.1 GCF_004010105.1 Microbacterium sp. CPCC 204701 | reverse complement strand
CCTGGGTGGACGACCGCTCGATCGGGCGCGTCGCCGCGCCCGGCGACCTCACCGCCGCGGCGAGCCCGTACGTCACCGTCGACGTCGACCTGCTCGCCGATGCGCCGCGACGATCGCCGCTGCGAGCCGGCGTCGTCGTGCCGACGCTCGTGATGGCCGGACTCGTCGGCGCCTACTCGGCGGCGACGCTGCTGTGGCCACTGCACGCGGTGGCCCCCACCGTGACGGCGATCGAGGTGCAGCCGGCAGCCGCGCCCGCCGCTGCACCCGTCTGGCCGGCGCAGGGCAGCGCGGCGGTGGGCGTTCAGGGCATGGGTGCCGCGCTGGCGTCCACGCCGGACCCGAGCGAGATCGCCAGTATCACCAAGGTCGTGACCGCTCTGGTCGTGCTCGACGAGATGCCCCTGGCGGTCGGCGAGCAGGGACCCGAGTTCCACTTCACGTCGGCCGACAGCTCGCGGTACTGGCAGTACCGCAGCAACGGCGAATCGGCGCTCGACGTGCCTGCCGGCGGATCGCTGACGCAGTACCAGATGCTCGAGGGCATGCTCATCGGCTCGGCGAACAACTACGCCGACCGGCTCGCGCAGACGCTGTGGCCGTCGGACGCCGTGTTCGCGTCCGCCGCGAGCGACTGGCTCGCCTCTCGCGGCGTGGAGGGCGTGACGATCGTCGAGCCCACCGGGATGGACTCCGACAACGCCGCGACACCGCAGGCGCTCATCACGCTCGCGCAGAAGGCGCTGGAGAACCCGGTGATCGCCGAGATCGTGGCGAAGCCGGCTGTCGATCTGCCCGGCGCCGGCCACGTCGAGAACACCAACGCCCTGCTCGCCGACGCCGGCGTGGTCGGCATCAAGACCGGCACGCTCGACTCGTGGAACCTGCTCTCGGCCAAGGACGTCGTCATCGGCGACACCACGGTGCGTCTGTACGCGTCGGTGCTCGGTCAGCCCGACAACACCGCGCGCCTCGACGCGTCGCGCGCCCTCTACGCGGGACTCGAGCAGGAGCTGCAGCTGAAGCCCTCGGTGGCCACCGGGACGGTCGCGGGGAAGGTCGACACGCTGTGGGGCGAACCCATCGACATGGTGACCTCGGGCGACGCCTCGGTGGTGCTGTGGAACGGCGGCGTCGGCACGGTCGAGACGACCTACGACCTCGGCGACAGCCGCGAGGCCGGTGACGCCGTGGGCACCCTCGCGGTGACGGGCCCGCTGAACGCCGCGACCGTCGAGCTCGAGCTGGCCGGCGACATCGAGGAGCCGTCGCCCTGGTGGCGCCTGACCCACCCGCTCGACCTCTTCGGCCTCAACGGCTGACGAGGGAGACTACGCGAAGCGGACGGTCTGCTGTAGGCGCGTGCGCACGTCGAAGACCTCGTTGCCGCCCATGTCGCGCGCGCCGGCGATGCCGCGACGCAGCACGGCGGCCAGCGCGCTGCGCGAGACGACGGCCGTTCGCGCG
>NZ_RRYE01000552.1 GCF_004010105.1 Microbacterium sp. CPCC 204701 | reverse complement strand
GCGCCGATGACGCACGCCAGTGACGGCACCCGAGAATGGATGCCATGGCAGAACCAGTGGCCCGCCCCATCACCGTCGCCATCGAACGGCGCATCGATCCCTCCCGCGCCGCAGAAGCCACGAGCTGGATGCAAGCCGGAACCGATCTCGCGACCGGCTTCCCCGGCTTCCTCGGCTCGGGATGGGTACGTGCCGGCGAAGGCAGCGACCTCTGGTACATGCTCTACCGCTTCCGCGACCTCGCCACTCTCGAAGGCTGGGAGGACTCGCCGCAGCGCGCGTGGTGGCTCGACTCGGGTCGCGCCTTCGCGCACGAGGTCAGGATCGAGCGACGCACCGGCATCGAAGGCTGGTTCGACGCACCGTTCGCCACGCAGGTCGAGTCGCGTGCGACCGGTGCGGCCGGGGCGGCCGGTGGCGGCGAGCCACCGCGGACCGGGCCGATCCAGCAGCCGATCCCGACGGCTCCCCCGCGCTGGAAGCAGGCGGTCACCATCTGGCTCGGGTTCTTCCCGACGAACCTCCTCGCGAGCTGGCTCCTCGGACTCGTCCCGGGCTTCGACGAGTGGCCGCTGATCGCCAGAGTCCTGCTGGCGACCCTGCTGCTCACGCCGGTGATGACCTACGCGGTGCTGCCGTGGGTGACGCGCGTCCTTCGTCCCTGGCTGCGAGTCGCCTGAGGCTCACGCCCGCGTCCTGACCAGGCGGCGCGCGCGAAGCACCAGCCCGTCACACCGACACCCCGACGACGGATGCCCCGACCCGGCGTGTCACGCCGCCGACTGGTGTTCTCGCCCCTCAGTCGTGGGAGTCGCCGGCCCCGGATTCGCCCGAGTCGGCCTCGCGGTCGGGCTCCGGTTCGCCTTCGTCAGCCGATCCGGGAGCCTCGGCCTCCGGCTCAACCGCGTCGCCGGACTCACCCTCGCTGTCGGACTCGTGGTGGTCGTCCTCAGATCCGGGCTCCTCGGCGACCGGCTCAGCGTCGACGGACTCGGCTGCTTCGTGCGTGCGGGATGCCTCCGCCGCCTCGACGTCCGCCGACACGACCTCCTCGGGCACGAGGGCCTCGACGTCGGGCTCGGCTTCGGCCTCGGACCCGTTCTCGACCCGGGCTTCGGCTCGAACCTCGAGCTCAGGGTCGTGCCCCGCCGACGACTCACCCGCCACGACCGCCGTCGAACCGTCCCCACCGGGCCCGGCGTCCTGCGAGACCTCGATGTCGGGGGCTTCCTCGAGTGGCGGCACGACGGTCGAGGCCGCTGCCACCGCACCGGCGGCTGCCGTCGCACCCCTCTCGGCCGCTTCGCGCAGGCGTCGCTGACGCCGCGTCTCGAACGTGACATCGGCCGCTCCTGCGCCCGCGTCCGAACCGACGAGCGCCGGCTCGGCTGCACCATCGGGCGCCTCTGGCCCATCGCCCTCGGGAGCCGGGCCGCCGTCGCCGTCGTCGCGGCGTCGCGCCTCGCGGCGCTCCTTCGCCCCTT
>NZ_RRYE01000551.1 GCF_004010105.1 Microbacterium sp. CPCC 204701 | reverse complement strand
ATCGCCGAGCTGGAGGCGGGCTCCGGCCCGTACGCCGACCCGCGCCTGGCGGGCGAGATGCGGCGCGACCTCGAGACCCGCCGGGCGGCACGATGACGCCGGCCGCCGGCGACGCGCCCGCTGTCATCGGGAACGCCCGGCTCACCGGCTCCGAGCGCACGGATCCGTTCGGCTCGGACCCCGTCGACATCCACCTCGCCGACGGCATCGTCGTCGACATCGCCCCGGCGGGCGCGCTCCCCCGGCAGGGCGCCGTGCTCGACGCCGACGGAGGGTGGGTGATCCCTGGACTGTGGGACCACCATGTGCACGTCGTGCCATGGGCGCTCGCCGCGCAGCGCGAGGCGCTCGGTGCGACGACGTCGGCGGCGCACGCCGCAGCAGTCATGGCGGGGGGCGCTGTGCTCCCTGACGGACGCAAGGTCGGGACGGGCTTCCGTGACGCGCTCTGGCCGGACGAGCCTTCCCTGGAGATGCTCGACGCGGCAACCGGCGGCATCCCGACGTATCTCATCAACGCGGACGTGCACAGCGTGTGGCTCAACTCGGCGGCGCTGCGGCGCGAGGGATTCGAGCCGGACGGCGTCGGGTTCCTCCGCGAGGAGCCCGCGTTCGAGATCTCGCGACGCCTCAACGCGGTCGAGCCCGCCACTGCCGATCCGCTCGTCGCGCGCATGGCGGACGATGCCGCGGCCCGCGGGGTCGTGGGCCTGGTCGACCTCGACATGTCGTGGAACGAGGACGCATGGGCGCGTCGTCTCGTCGCGGGCTTCGATGCGCTGCGGGTGTCGTTCGGGATCTACCCCGAGTTCCTCGACCGGGCGATCGCCGAGGGCCTGCAGACGGGTGACCGGACACGAGGATCCGCGTCCGACCTGGCGCGAGTCGGACCCCTCAAAGTCATCACCGACGGCTCGCTCGGCACGCGCACGGCAGCGTGCTCGCACTCGTACGCGGGCGACCCGCACAACCACGGGCTGCTGACGGTGGATCTGGCGAACCTCGTGGACCTGATGATCCGCGCGACCGGTGCCGGCATCGCCTCGGCGATCCACGCGATCGGGGATGTCGCGAACTCGCACGCGCTGGACGCCTTCGCCGCGACGGGTGCCTGGGGCACCGTCGAGCACGCGCAGCTGGTCGCGCACGCCGACATCCCGCGCTTCGCGCGCCTGGGCGTCGGCGCGAGCGTGCAGCCCGAGCACGCGATCGACGATCGCGCCCTCACCGACACGCTGTGGCGCGATCAGACCGCGCAGCCCTACCCGCTCCGAGCGCTGGCCGACTCCGGGGCGACGCTCTTCTTCGGTTCGGACGCGCCGGTGTCGTCGCTCGATCCTTGGGCCGCGATGGCCTCCGCGGTCTTTCGCATCCGCGACGGCCGCGAGCCGTGGCAGCCGCACGAGCGCGTCGAAGCCGCCACGGCTCTCGCCGCCTCGACACGCGGAGGGTCGGCGACGCCGGCGCGCATCGAGCCGGGCGACGTCGCCG
>NZ_RRYE01000550.1 GCF_004010105.1 Microbacterium sp. CPCC 204701 | reverse complement strand
AACCGCAGCGGCTCGGTCGCGAGCGCGGCCGCGGGCACGTCGGCCCGGCGGCCGCGCGGGACGCCGACGGCGGCCTTGAGGTGCACGATGCCGGTGATGTCGTCCATCGACTCGCCGTAGACCGGGAACCGGCTGTGCCCGGTGCGCCGCGCGAGCTGGATGACGTCCTCGGCGGAGTCGTCTGCGGCCACGGCATGGACGCTGGGCCGCGGCGTCATGACGTCGGCCGCGCTCAGCCGGGCGAAGGTGAGGCTGCGGTCGAGGAGGGACGCGGTGTCCTCTTCGAGCACACCCGCGCTCGCCGAGCGGCGCACGAGGCTCGAGAGCTCCTCGGCCGTGCGCGCGCCCGAGAGCTCCTCCTTCGGCTCGATGCCGGCCGCGCGGAGCACCCCGTTGGCACTGCCGTTGAGCACCGCGATCGCCGGGCGGAACACGGTCGTGAACGCCACCTGGAACGGCATCACGAGCTTGGCGGTCTGCCGCGGGACCGCGAGCGCGAAGTTCTTGGGCACGAGTTCGCCGAGGATCATCGAGAAGATCGTGGCGATCGAGACGCCGATGACGGCAGCAACCGGCACCGAGACGCCTTCGGGGATCCCCCACGCGTCGAACACCGGGGCGAGCAGGTTCGAGATCGCCGGCTCCATCGTGTAACCGGTGAGCAGCGTCGTCAGGGTGATGCCCAGCTGCGCGCTCGACAGATGGGTGGAGGTGATCCGCAGCGCGCTGATGGTGAGCGATAGGCGGCTCTCGCCCGCCGCCCGGCGGGCCTCGAGGTCGGCGCGGTCCAGGTTCACGAGCGCGAACTCGCTCGCCACGAACAGACCGGTGCCGATGGTCAGCAGGAGCCCCACGCCCAGCATGACGTAGTCCATCACGCGTCACCCCCGTTCAAGCGGGAGTCGGGTCGGTGGGGCGAGCGTCTGCAACTAGGAGGGTCGTCCATCGTGCCGAACAGTCTACGACAGCCCGTCGGCGCATTCCCCGGCCGCGGCACCCGTCGCCGCCCTTCTCGCCACACGGGCGTCTCGCCTCCCGGCTCGCGCGACGGCTGGCAGGAGGGGTGCTGAAGGGGAGAGACCACGGATGCCTCGGCTGAGGCATCCGTCGGCGGCTACCAGCTGACCCGCAGCGCCTTGCCCTCTTCGTAGCCGGCGGCGGACTGGAGGCCGACGCGGGCGCGGTCGTGGAACTGGGCGACTGTCGAGGCGCCGGCGTAGGTGAACGACGAGCGGACGCCGGACGTGATCATGTCGAGCAGATCCTCGAGTCCGGGACGCAGCGGATCGAGGTAGATCCTCGACGACGAGATGCCCTCGGCGAACAGCTCCTTGCGGGCGAGCTCGTACGGGTCGAGGCGCCCGAAGCGCTCGTGCACAGCTTTGGTCGACGCCATGCCCCACGACTCCTTGTAGGCGCGGCCGGACTCATCGACCTGGACCTCGCCGGGCGCCTCGATGGTGCCGGCGAACCACGAGCCGATCATGACGGACGCGGCGCC
>NZ_RRYE01000055.1 GCF_004010105.1 Microbacterium sp. CPCC 204701 | reverse complement strand
CGTCGCGACCACGAGCCGCCCGGGGGTGCTGAGCCCGCGCCGCTCGAGCTCGTCGCGCAGCCACGCGCTCGCGGCGATGACGCGATGCGCGCAGGGGAGAGCCCACCGCTCGCCCGCGACCGCCTGCGGGTCGGCGTCGGGGAACGCCTCGGCGAGCATATGCGCGAGCACGACGATGCGCAGTCGGCCCGAGGCCGCCTCGATCGCTGAGGGCGCGCCGATCGCGATCAGGCCGTCGACCAGTACGAGGCTCCCGTCGGGGATCGGCTCGAGCGGGTCCGGGTCGGTGGCGGCGACCTCGACGGTGCGCACGTCCCACCCGAGCGTGCGCAGCTCGGCGCTCACGCGCTCGTCGTACACGTTGCCGCCGCTCACGCGATCCGGGTCGTCGAACCCGTCGGGAACGACGAACCAGACGACCCGCGCGAGCGCGCTCACAGCGTCACCGAGAACGACGCCCATGCGACGTGCGACTCGTGCAGCGTCACTTCGATCCCCGTGAGGTTGCCGCTGCCGAGCCCGCCCGTGCGCACCGCCTCGACGAGGCGT
The DNA here is from genome assembly GCF_004010105.1 of Microbacterium sp. CPCC 204701. Lineage (GTDB taxonomy): Bacteria > Actinomycetota > Actinomycetes > Actinomycetales > Microbacteriaceae > Microbacterium. The sequence goes on along the minus strand of NZ_RRYE01000055.1, from coordinate 11,647 downwards.
TCCGCGATGACGCTGCAGAGGCGCTCGGTCGTCGTGTTGACGCCGGCGAACTCCGGTTCGTCGTCGAGGTTTCGGTACGAGAGCGTCGACAGGATGCCGTGCAGCGCGTCCGACGCGCGCCCGATGTCGATCACCACGCCGTCGGCGTCCAGAGCGCCCGCGCGGAAGGTGGCGTCCACGACGTAGGTGGCGCCGTGCAGGCGCTGGGCGGGTCCGAACGTCTCGCCCGTGAAGCTGTGGGCGATCATCATGTGGTCGCGGACGGTGAGCGCGTAGGTCATCCGGAGTCCTTCCAGTCGATCGTGTGGCACAGGCCCGGGAGCGACCCCGTCGCGATCGCGGCCATGACATCGGGCAGGTCGCGCCAGGACGATTCGCCGGTGAGCAGGTGGTCGAACGCGGGGTCGCGCAGCAGCCGCAGCGCGAGCCCGAGGCGGTCGTTCGTCGTGCGGGTGCCGCGCCGGCGAGGCGCGAGCATCCCCACCTGGCTCGAGCGGATCGTGAGGCGCCGGGAGTGGAAGGCGCCCCCGAGCCGCACGCTCGCCGCGCGATCGCCGAACCAGCTGGCCTCGATGATCTCGCCCTCGACGGCGGCGGTGTCGATGGCCAGCTGCAGGCCTGCGTCCGACCCGCTGGTGTCGATCACCAGGTCGCGATCCTGCGGCGCCTCGGCGGGCCGGGCGTACGCGACGCCGAGCCGCTCGCACACCTCCGCCTTCGCCGGGTCGATGTCGACGATCGCCACCTCGACCCCCGGGATGCCGCGAGCCAGGCGCGCGACCGCGCACCCGATCATCCCGGCGCCGACCACCGTGACACGGTCGCCGACCAGGGGCGCGGCATCCCACAGGATGTTCACCGCCGTCTCGACGGATCCCGCGAGCACCGCCCTGCGTGCCGGGACGTCGTCGGGCACGACCGCGACGGCCGCTGAGGGCACGACGAAGGCGGACTGGTGCGGATACAGGGCGAACACGGTGCGCCCGACGAGGTCGGCCGGGCCCTCTTCGACCACGCCGACGTTGAGGTATCCGTATTTGACCGGACCAGGGAAGTCGCCCGCCTGGAACGGCGCCCGCATGCGCTCGCGCTCGCCGGCGGGTACTTCGCCGCGGAAGACGAGCGACTCGGTGCCCCGGCTGATGCCGGTGTACAGCGTGCGCACCAGCACCTCGCCCGCCCCGGCGCTCGGCACCGCCTCGCCTCGGAGCGATCCCCGCGTGGGGGCGTCGATCCAGTACGCCGTGGCCATCATCGGCGGAAAGCCCCGATCGATTGAACCGAGACCCACTGCCGAAACGTGTTCCCAGTGGTATCCATGACGGAGGAACGGAGGTCAGCATGCCGAAAGTTCATCTCGCTCCGCTCTCGTCGATCGCGGCGGGGCTGCTGGGCCTCTGGGCGATCGACCTGTTCTCACCGCTCTCCGCGGTCGGATGGACCGCCGGACTCCTCTACCTTGGCGTGTCGAACGGACTGCTCGCCAGGGGGGTGCACCGCCGGACGATGATCGTCTTCGGGTGGGCGAACTGGGCCACCGCGACGCGTTCGACACTCGTGGCACTCGTCACCGCACTGGTCGCGGCATCCTTCGTCTCACCCGTGTCGGTGCCGTTGCTGGTCGTGCTGGCGAGCATCGCTCTGGCGCTGGACGCGATCGACGGATGGCTCGCGCGCCGCACGCACTCGGAGAGCGCGCTCGGGGCGCAGTTCGACATGGAGGTGGATGCCTTCCTCCTCCTCGTGCTGAGCGTGTACGTCGCGCCCGCGCTCGGGTGGTGGGTGCTCACGATCGGTCTGCTGCGGTACGGGTTCGTCGTCGCGGGATGGTTCCTGCCGTGGATGCGCGCGACCCTGCCGCCTCGGTACTGGCGCAAGGTGACGACGGCGGTCGCGGGCGTCGCGCTGACGGCGGTTGCCAGCGGGCTGCTGCCCGCGGGGGCGTCGATGGCCGCGGTGCTGATCGCCCTCGCGCTGCTGTTGGAGTCGTTCGGGCGGGACGTGCTGTGGCTCGTCTCTCACCGACCTCGCCCGGCGACCCGCGTCGCGGCGGGTCACAGAAGAATGAATGGAGTGGTCCGATGACCCAGACAACAACGCCGCAGACCCGTCAGCGGGTGCTGTGGGTGCTACGCATAGTCAGCGCCGCTTTCCTGCTGGCGGCGGGAGGCATCCACCTTTACCTCGCCCTCAACGGGGTCGGGGGCATCCTCGGGGTGATGTTCATCCTGAACGCGGTCGGCGGCCTGGTCTTGGCGATTGCGATGGTGGCGTTGCGGGGACGGATGCTGCAGGCCGCGGCGGTGGTGAGCCTGCTGTTCCTCATCGCCACGCTGGGGTCGCTTCTGCTGGCGCTGACCGTCGGGCTGTTCGGCATCCACACGGACTGGGACTTCACGCTGGTGCCCGAGACCGTGATCGTCGAGTCGATCGGGGTGGTGGTGCTCGCGGCGACGACGGTCATGGTCTTGCGCAGGCCGCGCGACTGACGAACCGGAGAGGAGTCCGTCCGCGGTGGGCAGGCACCTGACGCGCTCGTATCATCGGTAGCCGTGATCGCCGGCGCATCTGCGGGGAATCTAGAGCCGGAGCACAGAGAGGCTTCAAGCGGAGCCGTAGAGATCTTTCAAGTCGGCGTCCTGGATCCCCTCTATAGCGCCAGCACGAGCGTCTTCGAGCGCAGCCTGCTTAGCGTTGAGAGTCTCCAGCTCGGCGCCGCGCTTGTTCTTCTTGTTCTTCCTGAGTGCCGTCAGTTCCCTATCGATTTCCGACACCCGATTGACGACCGCCAAGTCGCTGAAGGACTGGAGCGCCCGTACTACATCCGTGTCGAGCGGGCCGCTATCGGCGTGAAAGAACCGGTCCATGAGGTCTGCCGCAAGCTTCATGGGCCGCCACTTCTTCAGGATGTCATCTGGTGTCCCGTCGATCTTCAGCAGCACGTAGGGCCAAGTCTCCTTGGCTGCTTCGCCGGTCCTTCTGTCTACGAGCTTGCCCTGACTGCTGACGATGTAGTCGTTGCCGTCGACTTCGAGTTCAACCTCTGCAACCTCCGGGCGGCGGAACCAGCCCCCGTTGTCGACGACGACCTTCTGCGTATCGGGCGTGAGAAGAACCCAACCGCCCGTGAAGTTCTCCTCCCCGATCGAGTTGATGTTCATCTCCCACGTGAGGTCGCTGGGGGGAAGGTCGAGCCATCTGTCGACCAGATCGATGGCGAGATTCAATCCGCTCCCTGCCGCGCGCACGATGGCTTGCCCTTGCGGTCCGCCACCGAGGAACGCTGGCAGTCCGGCCACGCTGGCGGCAGCTTCGACCCACTTCTTCGCTACCGCGGGCTCGAACTGATGATCTCCCGCGATCGAGACGGTGATGAGGAGTTCCCGCGCAGTCACGCCAGGCGAGTAGTAGGCGAGCTTCGTCCCCGGCAGGTTTGCGCTCTTCTTGAGAAACTCCCTCGGTTCGACATCATCGCGGTACCAGTTGAGAGCCTGGGTGCCGGAGGGGATGTCCCGCGGGTCCTTCACGGAGGACGTCACCAGGACGTCGCGCCTGCCTTCGATTGAGTTTCCGATCCAGACGTCTTCGATCGTGATCGTCATTGGGCGGCCCGGCCCGACGCGCTGCCAAGGGGGACTCTCGTGTTCATGTGGACCTGGAACCTCGTGGCCTGATCGCGGAATTATCGCGTCGACCACGGTGCCTTTAGTGGGCATACTCACGGAGCCGGACATTGCAACCCCCAGGTGCTCGTTGATGGCGACATTGGCACTACGAGGGTGCTGGCGCAAGTGGTGGATGCGTCTGGGCGCCCCGCAACTTCGCCTGAGCCGATCAGCGGGCCCGGCGGGTACAGCGACGAGTGACGTCGACCTGCTGGTCATCGGTGACCGCGTCTTCAATGAAGACCGTTCCAGCCTCGCGGCGACCTATGAGGCCGATGGCGAGGTGTTCGAGGTATTCGCGTACACCCTCACCGGCTTCGAGGAATGAGCGCAACGCTGTGTTCGTGAGTTCCGGCCCGTCATAGTCGACATGCTCGTTCGGGTACACCCGTGTTTGATCACGGCACGCTGGATGGCTTCCGCGCGCGTTGGACCAAGGTCTACGCCGAGGGTTTTTTTCACCTAACAACCAATCGTGCGCCCTGCGCGGCGTGAGCGAGGAGCTGCTGCGCCGACGCGCTCCCAGCCGACTTCAAGTTCGCCTCGCAGTTCACGAATGCCTGCCGCGTCTGCTCCTGGATGGTGTGGCCGGCGAGCGTCCCCGTCGCCATGTTGACGCCGACGAGCCCGAGACGCAGCCGGCATGAAAGAGACCAGGTCGCGGTGGGATACGGGGATGAAGTCGCGAGCTGAGGCGAGCCATCCCGACTCGTTCAGTCCGACTTCCCGATTGTCCACGCAGTCGACCGTAGCGAAGGTCGCCGCTCGACGGTGGCTAGCGAGGCGGCGATCGCGGCCGCCCGGTAGCGTCGAGCTATGAGCGACGTACTCCCGTTGAGCCCCGACGAGCTGCTGACGACGACCCGCTCCGTGCGGCGACGGCTCGACCTCAATCGGCCTGTGCCGATCGATGCCGTCCGAGAGGCGCTCGAGGTCGCGCTCCAGGCGCCGACTGGCAGCAACGCTCAGACATGGCACTGGATCGTCGTCACCGATCCGGAGAAGCGCGCGGCGATCGCCGCGCTGTATGCCCGATCATTTGCCCGCTATCGAGCGTCCGGAGGCCGAACCTACGCCGACCCGACGCGCCAGGCAGTGCAGCAGCGGGTTTCGTCGAGCGCCGATCACCTGGCCGAGCACATGAAGGACGTCCCCGTTCTCGTGATCGGCGCGATCTTCACGGGCTCCGAGGACTTCGCGCCGGGAAGCCAGGCGGGTCTGTGGGGGTCGCTTCTCCCTGCCGCCTGGAGCCTGCAGCTCGCGCTGCGGGCACGCGGCCTCGGCAGCGCGTGGACGACTCTGCATCTCGCGTACGAGCGCGAGATCGCAGAACTCCTCGGCATCCCACCGACCGTGCGTCAGGGCGTGCTGCTGCCCGTCGCATACACCGTGGGGACGGACTTCCGTCCCGCGCACCGTGCGCCGCTCGACGACGTCCTGCATATCGACGCCTGGTGACGGTCACGGCGTCGATCCGGGAGCGCGCCGACGGGCTACCAGATGGTGCGGTCTTGCACGCACGTATCGACCGCCCTTTACGCGCACCGCACGCATCGCGGTCGCTCAACGACCGGCCGCGAGGTTCACGTCGGGGACGGTGGGTTACGTCGAGGGCGAGGGGCGGGCGGGGGAGGGACCTCCTTCGCAGCGATGATCGCGTCACGAGGAATGCGCTCGACGCCGCGCTTGCCGTAGACCGTGACGGTCTCAGCATCCGTGCTCAGAAGCTCACCGAGAGCGTCGGTCGCCTGCCCGGTCGGCAGCAGGTAGCGCACGACCACGCGGTGACCGGGCTCGGGCAGGTTCACCATTGGCCCGGGGAGTAATCCTTGAGGAAGATGCCGAACAGGTCCTCGCCGGCCTCGCCGCGCACGATCGGGTCGTAGACGCGAGCCGCGCCGTCGACCAGGTCCAGCGGGGCGTGGAAGCCTTCCTCGGCGAGCCGCACCTTGGTCGGGTGCGGGCGCTCGTCCGTGATCCAGCCAGTGTCGACGCTGGTCATGAGGATGCGGTCGGTTTCGAACAGCTCGCGCGCGCTCGTGCGCGTCAGCATGTTGACGGCCGCCTTGGCCATGTTGGTATGAGGATGCCCCGGACCCTTGTAGCCGCGATTGAACACACCCTCCATCGCGCTCACGTTCACCACGTAGGTGCGCCGCGCCGGGCTCGCGGCAAGCGACCTGCGCAGCTTCGAGACGAGCAGGAACGGCGCAGTGGTGTTCGCGAGCTGCACCTCAAGCATCTCGAGCGGATCGATATCGTCGACGCTCTGCACCCACGAGTTCGTGTGGTCGAGATCGGGGATGAGCCCGCCGGCGTCGATCGCCGTACCTGCGGCGAGGCGCTCGAGTGAGCTCGAACCCGCGGCCATCGCCTGCTCGGTGAGTTCGTCGGCGCGTGCGGCGGCTGCCGCGAGGATCGGGTGCGCGGCAACGGAGCGTTCTAGTGCCTGCGGATGACGGTCGTTGGTGTGGCCGAACGTGACGAGCTCGGGGAGTGGGCCAGACGGCAACGGCGCCAGTTCCGCGTCGACGAGCGGCTGATACGCGCCGGGCGAGCGGCGCACGGTCTGCGTCGCGTTGTTGATGAGGATGTCGAGCGGGCCGGCGGCCGCGACATCCTCCGCCAATCCGATCACCTGCGCCGGATCGCGCAGGTCGATGCCGACGACCTTGAGGCGGTCGATCCACTCCGGCGCGTCGGCCAGGCTGCTGAAGCGGCGCACCGCATCGCGCGGGAAGCGGGTGGTGATCGTCGTGTGCGCGCCGTCGCGCAGCAGCCGGAGCGCGATGTACATGCCGATCTTCGCGCGGCCGCCGGTGAGGAGCGCGCGCCTGCCCGTGAGGTCGGTGCGTGCACCGCGCTTCGCATGGCTCATCGCCGCGCAGGTGGGGCAGAGCTGGTGGTAGAACGCGTCGACCACCGTGTAGGGCTGCTTGCAGATGTAGCAGGCGCGCGGCTTGAGCAGGGTTCCCGCGGTTGGAGCGGTCGTCGAGCTCGAGATGGGGATGCCCCGCGTTTCGTCGTCGATGCGGTCGGGCGCGCCGGTGGCCGTGGACGCGACGACCGCGCGGTCGGCGGCGGCGATCGCCTCGCGGATCTCGCGACGCCGCTCCTTCTTCACGGCCTTGAACATCGCGGCGGTTGCACGACGGACGGCGACGTAGTCGGGGTGCGTCTCGTCGACACCGGCCATGCTGCCGAGCACCCGCAAGGTGGTCGCCAGATCGTCCGGGTCGATGCCGCTCGGCGGCAGAGCGGAGGGCGCGGGGGAGTCGGGAAGCACACGTGATTCTACGCCGGGCGGCTTAGACCCTTCCTGTTAGCGTGCTTCCGTGAGCACCTCGAACCCGGCGCCGGCTCGCGCGCGCACCATCCGTGTGTCTGCCGCGGTCATCGTGAACGACCGCGACGAGCTGTTGCTGGTGCGCAAGACCGGCACAACGGCATTCATGCAGCCCGGTGGCAAGCCGGAGCCCAACGAGACCCCGGCCGAGACGTTGAGCCGCGAGCTGTATGAAGAGCTGGGATTGTCGGTGGATGCTGCGGACCTGCGCCCGCTCGGATCGTTCACCGCGGCGGCAGCCAACGAGCCCGGATTCGTGGTGGTGGCGGACGTCTTCGAGGCCGATATCGGGGATCAGCTGCCGGTGATCGCGGCGGAGATCGAGGAGCTGCGCTGGGTCGCGCGAGCGGAAGCCGCGCAACTGGAAGTCGCGCCGCTGGCGCGAGAGAACTTCCTCCCCTGACTCCCCCCCGCTCCTCAACCGGGGGGCGAGTCGGCTCAGCCCGCCAACGGCACCGTGCGCGAATGGAGGCCGCTGGCCACCGTCTCCTCGCCGGCCCCGACGAGATCCAGCACCGCCTCGGAACCCACCGGCACCCTCACCTCGACCCGCAGCTCCGCGCCCTCGATCCGCCATGCGATCGCGGCCTCGCCATACGGCGTGAGCTGCCGCGCCGACGCCGAGGTCAGCCCACCACCCGGCCGAGGCGCGAACCGAATCTTCCGATACCCCGGTGAGGCCGGCGCGAGCCCCGCTATCACGCGGTGCATCCAGTCGGCCACTGCCCCGAGGGCGTAGTGGTTGAACGAGGTCATCTGCCCCGGGTTCACGGTGCCGTCGGGCAGCAGCGAGTCCCAGCGCTCCCACACCGTGGTCGCGCCCTGTTCCACCTGATAGAGCCACGACGGGCACTCGCGCTCCAGCAGCAGGTCGTACGCCGTCGAGACATGGCCGTTCGCGCTCAGCGCGTCCGACACGAGCGGCGTGCCCACGAACCCGGTCGCGATGCGGTTGCCAGCCTCGTGCACGAGCTGCGCGAGACGGGATGCCGCGGCATCCCGCATCCTCGGATCGGTGAGGAGGTCGAACTGCAGGGCGAGGGCGTACGCGGTCTGCGCGTCACTGGTCATGGTGCCGTCGTCGCTCACGTACTCGGCTGCGAACGCGGAGGCGACCTCATCGGCGAGGGTGTCATACCGCGCAGCCTCGGCCCCGAGACCCAGCACCTCCGCCATGCGCGCCACGGTGCGTGCGGACTTCGCGAAGTACGCCGTCGCGACGAGGTAGCGGTCGGTGCGGGCATCGGCGGGGTCGTTCGGCGGAGCTGCCGGGTCGAGCCAGTCGCCCAGTTGGAACCCGGAGTTCCACAGGCGTGAGGGTCCCGCGATGCGCTCGATCAGGTCGACCCAGCGCCGCGCGCTGTCGAACTGGGCCCGCAGCACTCCGGTGTCGCCGAACCGCTCGTACAGCGTCCACGGCAGCAGGGTCGCGACGTCGCCCCACGCGGCACCCGGGCGCAGCGGCGTCCACATCTTGTCGGCCGGGATGACCGGCACGTACCAGGGCACGGTGCCGTCGGGCAGCTGCTCGTTCTCGACGTCGCGCAGCCACCCCGACAGCATGCCCGAGACGTCGTACAGCGTCGCGGCGGTGGGGCCGAACACCTGGATGTCGCCGGTCCAGCCCACGCGCTCGTCGCGCTGCGGGCAGTCGGTGGGGATGTCGACGAAGTTGCCGCGCATGCCCCACAGCACGTTCTGATGCAGGCGGTTGAGCGCGGGATCGGACGACTCGAACCACCCGGTGCGCTCCAGATCCGTGTGATACACCCGAGCGACCAGAGCGCCCGCGGCGACATCGGCGTCGAGGTCGCCCGGCCAGCCCGACACCTCGACGTAGCGGAAGCCGTGGAAGGTGAAGCGCGGCTCCCACTCCTCGATTTCGCGCCCGGCGAGCGTGTAGTTGTCGGCAGACCGCGCGGTGCGCAGCGGGCGCGTGTAGATCTCGCCGTCCTGCATCACTTCTGCGGTGCGGAGCGTCACCGTCGCACCCGCTTCGCCCGAGACCCGGAGGCGCACGCGGCCGACGAGGTTCTGCCCGAAGTCGAGGATGCGCGAGCCGCTCGGCCCGGTGAGCACCTCGACGGGCCGCACCTCCTCGGTGCAGCGCACCGGCGGAGCGGTGGGCGCCACGAGGGTCGCGGGATCGCGGTGGCGCTCCTGGGCGATCTCCCATCCGGCGTCGTCGAAGCCCGGGGTCGACCAGCCCGGCTGCTCCTGGCGCGCGTCGTAGTCCTCGCCGTCGTAGATGCCGCTGTGCAGGATCGGGCTCGCCGCGGTGCGCCACGAGTGGTCGGTCGCGACGACCTCGCGCGTGCCGTCGGCGTAGGTCAGTTCGAGCTGGCCGAGGAAAGACTGGTCGGTGCCGTAGAGGTTGCGGAAACCGCCGCGCCAGCCCAATCGGCCGCGGTACCAGCCGTCGCCGAGCCAGGCGCCGATGGCGTTGGCGCCCGGTCGCACGAAGCCGGTGACGTCATAGGTGTAGTAGCGCAGGCGCGTGCCGTACACCGTCCATCCCGGCGAGAGCGTGTCGTCGCCGATGCGCTCGCCGTTGAGCACGGCCTCGTACAGCCCGTGCGCCGTGGCGTACAGCCGCGCCCGCACGAGATCCGCACGCGCCTCGAACTCGCCACGCACGAGCGACGGGCGGCGCTCGTCGGACTGCGGATTCTCGTTGCGCATCGCCCCGACGGGCCGCGCGATCCAGTCCGAGGGCTCGAGCAGTCCCGCCTCGAGAGTGGTGGGGGCGGATGCCGCCGACCACGCGCCGTCGGCGCCTCGCACCGCGATCCGCACGGTGGCGACGTCGCGCGAGCCGAGCGGTGCGGCGGGCCAGGCGACCAGCACCTGCTCGCCGCTTTCGATCTCGAAGGACTCCGTCGCGCTGTCGCGTTCGACGTCGACGCGGTAGGCGGTCTGCCTCCAGTCCGATGGCGCCGAACTCACGATCCACGACAGCCGCGGCATCCGCTCGCCGATCCCCAGGGGTTCACGGTGGTGCTCGACCCGAGGTGCGTCGACGACGACGGACATGGAATCTCCTTCAGATTTCGAAACGTTTCAACTAAGCTTAGGCGACGACCGCCGGGCAGAGGAAGCGCCGGCTGCGAAGGAGAGGCGACATGAGGATCGGCGTCACAGGAAGCGGTGGCAAGCTCGGCCGCGCGACGGTCGAGCGACTGCGAGCCGACGGTCACGAGGTGATCGGGTTCGACCTCGCCGGCACGCCGGGCATCGGCTTCACGCGGGTCGACCTCACCGACTTCGGGCAGACCCTCGACGCGTTCCTCTCGGTCACTGCGCGGCACGACGGGCTCGACGCGCTGGTGCACCTGGCGGCGATCCCGGTGAACGGACTGGTTCCGGATGCCGCGACCTTCCACAACAACGTCACCGTGTCGTTCAACGCGCTGTTCGCCGCCCACCGCGCCGGCATCCGCACGATCGTGCTCGCCTCGAGCATCACCGCGATGGGCTTCCCGTTCGACGAGGCGCCCCCCGCGCTCCCGGTCGACGAGACGTACACGAGCGCCAACAACACCTACGGGCTCGGCAAGGTGGCCGAGGAGGCCATCGCCGCCCAGCTCGTGCGCTGGAACGCCGAGACGTCGATCACGGCGCTCCGGTTCACCAACGTCGTCGGTGCCGACGAGTACGTCACGTTCGAGCGCGCGAGTGAGCCGAACTACCGCCGCGACCTGATCGGGTCGTGGATCGACGCGCGCGACGGCGCGCAGGCGGTGGCGCTGGCCCTCGCGGGCGCCCAGCCGGGGTTCGAGGTGTACAACGTCGCCGCGCCGGAGTCGGGTGTTGCAGCGCCGTCGCGCGAGGTCGCCGAGCGCTGGTTCCCCGCCACGCCGATCGCCGACGACCTCGGCGAGTACGAGTCGCTCATGTCGACGCGCAAGATCCGCGAGCGCCTCGGGTTCACCGCCCAGCACGACTGGCGCTGATGTCGCGCCCGGGCATCCGCCAGGTCGCCGAACGCGCGGGAGTCGCCGTCGGCACGGTGTCGGCGTACCTGAACCACCCCGACCGCGTCTCGGCCGAGCGGGCGCGGCGCATCGCCGAGGCCATCGACGAGCTGGGGTTCGTGCCGAGCATCGCCGGCCGCCAGCTGCGCCTGGGCGTCAGCACGCTGATCGGCTACCTGTCGCCCGACGTCAGCAACCCGCACTTCAGCGAGATCGCCGAAGAGGTCGAGCGTCGCGCCGAACGGCTCGGCACGACCGTGTTCTTCGCGCACTCGCACGGCGACCACGACCGCGAGAACGCCTACCTCGAGGCGTTCGAGCAGCGTCAGGTGCGCGGGCTCCTGGTCGCCTCGTTCGCGCCGATCGAAGACCGCCTCGCCGCGATGCGCGACCGCGGCACGCCCTCGGTGCTGGTCGGGCGTCGTGCGTGCCGAGCCGAGCAGCCGTCGGTCTCGATCGACGACGTCTCGGGCGGCCGGCAGGCCGCACGACACCTGATCGAGAACGGATGCCGCCGCCTCGCGTTCGTCGGCGGCCCGCTGCCCGTGCAGCAGGTGGCCGACCGCCTGGCGGGCGCACGCGAGGCGGTTTCCGAGCTCGAGGTGATCGAGGTCGAGGAGCGGTCGATCGCCGCCGGCCGCGCCGTCGGCGCCGAGCTCGCG
>NZ_RRYE01000549.1 GCF_004010105.1 Microbacterium sp. CPCC 204701 | reverse complement strand
CGCGCCCGCGCGACGTCACGACGACCGATGCCGCACGCGCGTCGGCGCGCGCCGCCAATCCCGAGACCGGCGTGCCGCGCGGCTGGTCGTCTTCCGCGCGCCCGTCGAGGCCGTGTACGCGCAGCAGCGGCCGCATGCGCTTGGCGAGCCACCCCTTGTACGCCTTCGGCGCGTTCGCGCTCATGCCGGGATACAGTCCGCGATACGACGAGACGAGTTCCGGATGCCGCTGCTCGAGCCATTCGAAGAACCACTGCTTCGCACCCGGCCGGAGGTGGAGTGCGCCGTAGACGACGCGCACCGCGCCCGCATCCTTGATGCGAATGAGGGCGTGATCGATCGCGGCGATGGAGTCGGTGAGATGCGGAATGATCGGCATCAGGAACACCGTGACCCGGAACCCGGCCTCGGTCGCCGCTCGCACGGTGTCCAGTCGCGCGGTCGCGTTCGGAGTGCCCGGCTCGATGAGGTGCTGAAGCTCGTCGTCGAACACCGCGATCGACATCGCAAGCGTCACGTGGACGTTCGCCGCGGCATCGGTCAGCATCGGCAGATCCCGGCGAAGCAGCGTGCCCTTCGTCAGGATCGAGAACGGCGTGCCCGACTCGGTGAGCGCCGACACGATGCCCGGCATGAGCTTGTAGCGGCCTTCGGCCCGCTGGTACGGGTCGGTGTTCGTCCCGAGCATCACCGGATCGCGCTGCCACGACCCGCGCCGCAGCTCCTTCTCGAGCACGTCGGCGACGTTGATCTTGACGACGACCTGCGTATCGAAGTCCCGCCCTGCGTCGAGCTCGAGGTATTCGTGCGTCCCGCGAGCGAAGCAATAGACGCATGCATGGGAGCAGCCCCGGTAGGGGTTCACGGTCCAGTCGAAGGGCATCGCCGAAGCGCTCGGCACGTGATTGAGCGCAGACTTGCAGAGCACCTCGTGGAACGTCACGCCGGCGAACTCGGGGGTCGTCACCGAGCGCACCAGGCCGTTCAGCTGTTCCATCCCGGGCAGGGCTGCGGCATCCGCCACACCCAGTTCCTGTCCCTGCCACCGCATGACTCCATGAGAACAGATGTTCGATCACTCGTCAAGGAGATGGCACGCCGCAATAGAACATCTGCCGAGACGGATGCCTCGTGCCTCGCGCCCGCGCGACGGTTCGGGTCACAATGGGGTGGTGACGGTGCCCGGCCCGCCCGCAGCCCCCCGGTCCATCCCCGGAACTCGTCGTGCCGCTCGAGCGATGCGCGAAGAGGCGGAGCGGCGCGCCCGGGAGGCGGCCACCGAGCAGGCCGAGCTCGGCGCATTCGACCTGCCGAGCGACGACTTCGCGCCGGTCGCGGTACCCGTCGCTCCGCTCAGGGCGCTGCCGCCGGACCTCGTCATTGCGAGCGGGCGCAGCGACTCGAACTCGTCCAGGGCGGCTCAGGCCGTTTCGGCTCGCCTCGCTCGCTCGCCGACCGGGACGTCGCCGGTTCGACCGGTGTCGAGCGCCCGGCGCGCCGCGCG
>NZ_RRYE01000548.1 GCF_004010105.1 Microbacterium sp. CPCC 204701 | reverse complement strand
CCCGGTCCGGCCGAGGTGGGCGCGCGACGCATCGTGGCGTCGACGGCGTCGGGTGCGGCGGCGCCCGATGAGGGGCGGGCGATGGTCGCGTCGACGGCCCGCTCCGGGCCGGACCGCGGCGCGAATCTCGAGCCGCTGGGCGCGGTGGTGGCGGAGGGACGAGTCAGGCCTGCGGCAGGAGCCGTCTCGGGATCGATGCTCACCACGCCGCGGACACGCGTGAGGCCGTCGTCCTCGTCCTGCTCGACGTCCTCGGGCACGTGGTCGTCGAGGATGTCGATGGCCGTGACCGCGTGCGACAGCTCGATCTGCACCTTCTGCAGGGCGCGCGCGAACGCGATCGCGCTGTCGTACCGGTCGGCGGAGGGCTTCGCCATCGCCCGCTCGAGGGCGCGCTGCAGCGACACCGGGATGTCGGCGCGGCCGAGCGCCGGCAGCGGCATCGTCTCGATGCGCTGGATGAGCTCGGCGGCGCCGTTGCGCTGGCCCGGCAGCTCGAACGGCGAGCGGCCGGCGAGCAGCGTGTACACCGTGGCACCGAGCGCGTAGACGTCCGACCGGGGGTCGCTGCGGGGCACGTCGGCGAACGACTCGGGCGGCGACCACGGGATCGACAGGCCCGCCGATTCGGCGGCGGCGCTCGTCGTCGAGGCGATGCCGAAGTCGGTGAGGGCGGGCCGGTTGTACTCGGTGACCAGGATGTTGGCGGGTTTGATGTCACGGTGGAGCACTCCGGCGCGATGCGCCGTCTCGACCGCCGCCGCCACCTGGATCCCGACCCGCAGCGACTCCGCGACCGAGAACGGCTCACGGCGGTACCGCACCTGCAGGTTGGGCTTCGGGCAGTACTCCATCACCAGGTACGGGCGGCCGTCGCGGGCGACGCCCGCCTGGTAGATCGTCACGATCGCGGGGTGGGTCGACAGCATCGCCATGACGTTCGCCTCGGCAGTGAACTCCTCGACCGACGCGCTCGAGATGCGATCGGTGAGCAGCACCTTCACGGCGACACGGCGCTTGGGCAGCTGCTGCTCGTAGAGATAGACGTCGGCGAAACCGCCCGAGCCCAGCAGGTCGAGGTAAGTGAAGCCGGGCAGGTCCGGCGGTGTCATCGGGGCGCGTTTGCTCACGACATCTCCTCGACGGCGACGGTGATGCCGTCACCCAGATCGAGCACGTCGCCCGGCACGACGACCGTGCCCTCACCCGGGTGCAGGCGCACCGGGTCGCTGCCGGCGCGGCGCAGCGTGGTGCCGTTGGTGGTGCGCAGGTCGGTCGCGACGATGCTGTCGCCTTCGACCCGCACCTCGACGTGGCTTCTGGAGATGTCCTGCTGGGGGCTGTCGACCGCGACGAGATGCGGCAGGTCGGTGCCCGACACGCGCGTCGAGCGCGGGCGGCGCCCGATCACGACGGTGCGATCGAGCGCGACCACCTGGCCGTTCGACACGCGCAGCCGCCACGGCGACAGTGGTCGCGGCGGCGCAAGGGGTGGCACCGACGAGGTCGCCGCCTCGCCGCCC
>NZ_RRYE01000547.1 GCF_004010105.1 Microbacterium sp. CPCC 204701 | reverse complement strand
GCGTCACCGCGACGTCGGAGTACGCGCCGACGACGCCGCTCACGCGCGCGGCGAGCGCGGTCACACGGTCGGCGGGCCCGGCCTCGACCCGCCCGCGACGCGACAGCAGGCGTTCCCGCTGCGCCTCATCGAGATCGAGGTGCGCGACCTGTCCGCGGGCGTGCACGCCCGCATCGGTGCGGCCCGCCACGACGAGGCGCGGTTCGCCGCCCAGTACGCGCGCGAGCGCCGACTCGAGAGTCTCCTGCACCGTGCGAAGGCCCGGCTGTCTGGCCCATCCGCGGAAGTGCGTACCGTCATACGCGATGTCGAGCCGGATCCGCACGCCCCCAACCCTATTCGAGGGTGGGGGTCAGCCGAGCACGCGGCTGCCGTGCGGCCACGCCGCTCTCGCTCTCGCTCTCGCGCACGATCTCGCGGGCGCACCACCGGGCGTCGACCGCGCCGACACGTCGTCCCTTGGCGCCGTCGCGGCGCAGGACGCATCCCCCTACGCCCCGGGTCCGGCCCTGCAGGAGCGCCGGGATTCCTCGACCCGATGGAGGTGCGCGCGTCCCCCGTGATACGACAGACACCCCCGCGTACAATTGCGCGAGTTCCCGACCCCTGAGTACATGACGCCCAACGCGCCCTTGAATCGCCCACCAGCCCGCCTCCACGGGCTCGACGGCCTGCGCGCGATCGCCGTGACGCTCGTCGTCGTGTACCATCTCTTCCCGCCCGCACTCCTGCCCGGCGGCTTCATCGGCGTCGACGTCTTCTTCGTCATCAGCGGGTTCCTCATCACGAGCCTCCTGCTGCGCGAGCACGATGCCACCGGCCGGATCCGGCTCGGCCGGTTCTGGGTGCGGCGTGCGCGCCGCCTCCTCCCCGCCCTCGTCGCCGTCGTCGCGGTGTGCTCGACCCTTGCGTGGGTGGTGGGCGGCGATGTGCTGGTGCGGCTCGGTGCACAGATCGCAGGTGTTGCGACCTTCAGCTACAACTGGCTCTCGATCGCAGGCGGCGGCGGGTACTTCGCCGCGGCCACGCCGGAGCTGTTCCGCAACTTCTGGTCGCTCGCGGTCGAGGAGCAGTTCTACGTGCTGTGGCCGCTCGTGCTGCCGCTCGTGCTGTTCCTGCCGCGCGCGTGGCTGCGAATCGCCGTGGCCATGGTGTTCGCCGCCGCGTCGGCGATCTGGATGGGCGCCGTCATCTCGCGCGGCGACGATCTCACGCGGGCGTACTTCGGCACCGACACCCACGCGTTCGGGCTGCTGCTCGGCGTCGCGCTGGCGTTCCTGCTCGCGCCGCTGTTCACGCGTCCCGCCGCTGCGGACGTGCCGGCGATGGTGCATGTCCCTGGCGGAATAGACCTCGCACCGGGCTGGCACATCGTGCTGCCGCCCTCGGCTCCGCGGCCCGAGGCGACGCGTCCGCGCTGGGTCGACACCCCGACGGCGCGCCACGTGACCGGCGCCGCGGGCGTGCTCGCCGTCATCTGGATCGCCGCGCTCGCCTCCCTGCGACCGGCCGACGACACCGCGACG
>NZ_RRYE01000546.1 GCF_004010105.1 Microbacterium sp. CPCC 204701 | reverse complement strand
AGCCTCGCGGCCGAGTCCGCCGTGCGACCCTGCGCGCGCAGACCGCCGAGCGCTCCCGCCGTCTGCGGGGTGAGCCCGACGTGCGCGACGACCGGGATGCCGGCATCCGCGATCGCACGGACGCGGCTCAGGCGCGCCGGCCCGCCGCCCTCGATCTTGATCGCGTCGGCGCCGGCCTCCTTCGCGAATCGCATGGCCGTCGCGACCGCCTGCTCGTCCGACACCTCAGTCGAGCCGAAGGGCAGGTCGCACACGACGAAGGCGGAGTCCACGCCGCGCCGCACGGCTCTCGCGAGCACGAGCATCTCGTCGACCGTGACGGCGACCGTCGAGTCGTGCCCGAGCACCACCTGGGCGCCGGAGTCGCCCACGAGCACCATGTCGACCTCCGCGCGTTCGGCGACGCGCGCCGTGGGGTAGTCGTAGGCCGTGACCATGACGATCGGCTCGCGCCTCGCCTTCATCTCGGCGAGCCGTCGCAGCGTGACCTTGTCGCGCATCACGCGCCTCCTTCGTATGGCGTGCCGAACGGCTCTCGAACCGGCTCCAGCACGACGTTGTCGATGAGCCGCGTGCGGCCGACGCGCGCGGCGATCGCGACGAGCACCGGACCGCGCCGCGCGGCGACGGGCTCGAACGACACCGGGTCGACCAGCGCCAGGTATTCGGGCTCGACCCCGGCATCGGACAGCACCGCCGCCGCGTCGGCGCGGAGCGCCTCGGTGTCGGTGACGCCGGCAGCCGCGGCATCCGTCACCGCCGACAGTGCACGTGGGATCGCCAGGGCCCTCGAGCGCTCCTCCGGAGTGAGCCGGGCATTGCGGCTCGACCGCGCGAGCCCGTCGTCGTCGCGAGAGGTCGGGCACACCACCACGCGGACCGGGATCGAGAGGTCGGCCACGAGGCGACGGATCACGGCGACCTGCTGGGCGTCCTTGGCGCCGAAGTACGCCGCATCGGGCAGCACCGACAGCAGGAGCTTCGTGACGACCGTGGCGACGCCGTCGAAGTGCGCCCGGCCGCGCTGAGCGCCCTCGAGCGTCTCGGCGACGGGTCCGGTCACGCTCACCATCGTCGAGAAGCCCGCCGGGTAGACCTCGTCGCCGCCGGGAGCGAAGACGACATCGACGCCCGCATCGTCGGCGATCCCGAGGTCAGCCTCCTCGGTGCGCGGGTACGCGGCGAGATCGGACTGCTCGTCGAACTGCGTCGGGTTCACGAAGATCGAGAGCACGAGGGTGCCGTTCTCGGCACGGGCGGCCCGCAGCAGCGACACATGCCCCTCGTGGAGCGCACCCATCGTCGGCACGAAGCCGACGCTCCCGCCCCGTCGATCGCGCAGCGCCGCGCGCAGGTCTGCCACCGTGCGGACGACCATCATGACGGCACCTCCGACCGCGGCGCGTCGGATCCTGTGCGCGACGCCGCGAGCCGACGCGTCGCCTCGGCGAGCGCGTCGAACAGTCCGAGCCTGTCGGGCACGCGTTCGGCCACCGACGCCCGCTGCCGCGCCACCGTGGCGTCGTCGCC
>NZ_RRYE01000545.1 GCF_004010105.1 Microbacterium sp. CPCC 204701 | reverse complement strand
CGCGAGCACGACGACTCCCACCCACAGCAGCGCGATCGCCCGCCCCGGACGCTGCGGGTCGCGACCGACCACCGACAGGAAGAACCCGGCGGGGATGAGGATCGCGGCCGCGAGCACGCCGACCGACGCCCACTGCCACGCCGGCGCCGCGCCCACGGCCGAGGTGAGCAGGAGGCTTACGAGTCCGAGGATGACGAGCACACCCGCGTGCGCGTGCCCGGCGCGGAAGAACGACTTCTGCAGCGCGTTGAACGGCATGCCGCCGGTCGCGATGCGCAGCAGGAACGTGCCGCCCGACATGATGCCGATGATGGTGAGGATCGTCGCGCCGGCGACGATCGTGAGGATCGGGTCCATGGTGAGCTCCATTGGATAGTGTCGCTGTCTAGTACTGGATAGTTATAGTATCCAACAATCGACGATGGAGGGCCATGAAGATCTCAGAGCTGTCGGAGCGCAGCGGTGTGCCCGTCGCGACGGTGAAGTTCTACATCCGCGAGGGCATGCTCCCCCGCGGCGAGACGGTGTCGGCGACGCGGGCCGAATACGGCGACGACCACCTGGCGCGCCTGCGGCTCATCGCGGCTCTCGCCGACGTGCGGGGGCTTGCGCTGACGCGCGTGCGCGACATCCTCGCCCTCATCGACGCCCCCGCCGCCGATCCGATCTCGACGCTCGGGAAGGCCGTCGGCGCGCTGCCGCCGTACGTGGACGGCGACCGCGACGACTACCCCCGGGCGCGCGCCGCGATCGCCGATCTCGATCTCACGTACGACCCCGACTTCACTGCTGTCGCGCAGCTCGACGAGGCGCTGCGCGCCGTGGAAGGGGCGGGACTGGATGCCTCACCCGCCGTCCTGCGTCGGTACGCCGACGCGATGAAGCAGGTGGCCGCCGCCGAGATCGCACCCGTCGCCGACATGCCGCTCGACGAAGCCGTGCCCTACGCCGTGCTCGGCACGGCGCTCTACGAGCCCGTAATGCTCGCGCTGCGAAGGCTGGCCCACCACCACCTGCTCGTCGAGCGCGAGACCGGCGCCTGACCCATTGCCGTGCGCGAGCGCGGTCCAGGAATCGCAGCATCCACCGGCCCCGAACCTGCACAACCCGGACCCCACCCCTCCGGGACGAGCAGCCGGCGCGGGGCCAACGGACAGCGGTCCAGGAATCGCAGCATCCACCGGCCCCGAACCTGCAGAACCCGGACCCCACCCCTCCGGGAAGAGCAGCCGGCGCGCGGTCAGAGCTTCTCGATCGGGGCGATCTTGATCAGGAGCTTCTTGGGGCCGGCCGAGTCGAAGCGCACGTGGGCCACGCGCTTCGCACCTTCGCCGGTGACGGCATCCACTCGTCCTTCGCCGAAGTCGTCGTGACGGATGCGGTCGCCCGGGGCGAGCTGGAGGTCGCCGTTGTCGCGCACCTTCGCCGGGATCTTGTTGGCGAACCGTTCGATCGACCCGCTCGGCTCGCGGCGCGCGAGCGGCACGAGGTCGTCGCCGTACCGCCTGCCGCCGCCGGAGCCCGAGCCCCCG
>NZ_RRYE01000544.1 GCF_004010105.1 Microbacterium sp. CPCC 204701 | reverse complement strand
GGCCGGCTCCTCGGCGAGCTGCAGGTGCTCGCCCGCGCACACCCGGGGGCGACATGGTGACCGCGACCGCGCTCGAGCGCGAGGCCCGGCCGCGTCCGGTCGATCCGGAGCGGGCGGCGGTGTGGGATGCCGCGGCCGCCGTGCTCGACCCCGAGCTGCCGGTGGTGACCATCGCCGACCTCGGCATGCTGCGCGACGTCGAGCTCGACGGCGATGTCGCGGTGGTCCGGATCACGCCCACGTACTCGGGGTGTCCCGCGATCGACGCACTGCGCGCCGACATCGTCGCCGCACTCGCCGTGATCGGCCGCGAGGCGCGAGTCGAGGTCGTCTTGAGCCCCGCGTGGACCACCGACTGGATGAGCGACGACGGTCGCCGCAAGCTCGAGGAGTTCGGCATCGCACCCCCGCGCCCGCGCGGCGCCGACGGGCACGTCGCGCTCGGCCTCGGCATCCGATGCCCGCGATGCGGGTCGCTGCACACGCGCGAGCTGACGCGCTACGGGTCGACGTCGTGCAAGGCGCTGTGGCAGTGCCAGGCGTGCGGTGAGCCGTTCGACCGGTTCAAGGAGCTGTGATGGCTGCGCTCACGTCCCCCGCGCCCGCTGCGGCACCCGAAGCGTCGAGCGGCCGACGCCGTGCGGTGTTCCATCCGCTGCGCGTGGAGTCGATCCGCCCGCTCACCGCGGACGCGATCGAGGTGAGCTTCGTGGTGCCGCCCGAGCTCGCGGGCGCGTTCGACTACCGGCCCGGTCAGCACATCGCGCTGCGCATGACGCTCGACGGCGACGAGGTGCGGCGCAGCTACTCGCTCTGCCGGGCGCCCTCGTCAGGCGGTGCGTCGCAGACGCTCAACGTCGCGATCAAGCGTGAGCGGGGCGGCGCGTTCTCGACGTGGGCGCTCGAGCACCTGGCCCCCGGCCAGGTGCTCGAGGTCATGAGTCCCGACGGGCACTTCACGCCGCACGGCCGCTACGACCGCCCCGCGCGGTTCGCGGCGATCGCGGCGGGCTCGGGCATCACGCCGGTGATGGCCCTCATCGAGCATCACCTCGGCGAGCGGCCCGACGACACGTTCGACCTCGTGTACTCGAACCGCACCGCCGTCGACGCGATGTTCCTGGACGACCTCGCCGACATCAAGGACCGCTACCCGGCGCGGCTCGCCGTCCACCACGTGCTGACGCGCGAGCGCCGGCCGGCCGACCTCTTCTCGGGGCGCCTCGACGAGGAGCGGCTCGAGAAGCTGCTGACGCGGGTCGTGCCCTCAGAGGTGATCGACGAGTGGTTCCTGTGCGGGCCGTTCGAACTGGTCGAGAGGGCCCGTGCCGTGCTGCTGCGGCTCGGGGTCGAGGCATCCGCGATCCGTATCGAGCTCTTCGCGACGGGCCGCTCCGACGAGCACGCCGGTCCGCGGCGCCCGCCCGTCGAGGCGGCACCGGGCGAACCGGTACGCACGATCTCGTTCCGCCTCGACGGCACGACCGGCACCGTGACGACGCCCGTGTCGGCCGGCGAGACGATCCTCGCCG
>NZ_RRYE01000543.1 GCF_004010105.1 Microbacterium sp. CPCC 204701 | reverse complement strand
CCGGGGCCATCGTGGCGCGCGCGACCCCGATGACGAGCGCGTCGGCGTCGGCGAGCACCTGCAGCACCTCGTGCGCAGCGGGGCCTGGCAGCTCCTCCGAGAGCGAGTCGAGCGGCGCGGATGCCGGGATCACCGCGACGACGTCCACCCCCTCGCGCCGCAGGCCGTCGGCGAGCGGACCCCCGTGGTCGAGCGCGACGACGACCTTCACGAGCCCGCCCCCGTCGGCACGACGGACAGTGCCGCCTCGTCCGCCATGGCCGCGAGCGTGGCGGCGACGTCGGCGCGCGGGATCACCAGTTCGAGCGCGGCGGCTCCGCCGCCGATCATCGAGTCGTCGCGCGTGACCGACACCACCGTCGCGTCGGCGACCAGGATGCGCGGCTCATCGTACTCTCCCTGACCGAGCGGCGGCGCAGACCACACCTCGACGACCGTGCCGGCCGTCACCGACGCGGGGACGTCCACCGTGCTGCGGACGACCACGCTCGTGGTGCGCGCCGAGTCGGCGGCGCCGACGGATGCCGTCGGCACCAGTTCGCCCGCAGCGATGGTGCGCGTGGCGACCGCTGCGTCATCGAGATCGTCGGCGGAGACATAGGTGTCGCCGAGCGGCCCGAGCGCCACGTCCACCACGCGCAGGTCGCCCGCTGAGATCACCTCGCCCGGGACGATCGTGCGCGCTGCCGCGTATGTCGGAGCGGTCTGGCGCGCCGCCGCGACGACCAGCCAGACGCCCGCGACCGAGGCGACGACGAGGAGGATGCCGAGGAAGAACCTCGCATCGCCCCAGAAGGCGCGGCGCGGAGCTCGGACGTTTTCGGTGACGCTCATGCGTACATCGTGACCCAAACGCGGTCGGGCGCCCGTTCACTATCCACAGCCCCTGTCGCACCGATCCCCCTCCCCGTGAGCGGGGTCATAATGGGGGCATGTCCGATGACCCGACGTCCGGCACGCGTCTGCTGGCGCCCGCGCAGGTGGGCGAAGTGCTCGGCGTGTCGGTCGACGAGGTCATGGCGCTCGTCATGGAAGGGCGGCTGCGTGGGATGCGCGTCGGCGTCCCCGCGCGCTGGCGCGTCGACGCCACGAGCGTGTCGGAGTATCTCGACGAGCAGTCCGAGGAGGCCCGGCGCATGGCGCTGTGGCGCCAGTCGCAGACCGCGAGCTTCCCCGAGCTGTGGGGCACCGGCTTCGTCCGCAACCCGGACTGACCTGCGGGCGCCCCCGGCCAGGCGGCGCGGCGTGCATGCGGGGGTTATGCGCCCGTGGCGTCACGGGATCATCGGCGCCGCGTCCGCGCGCAGCCACGCGATCGACGCGAACGGAACGATCCGGTGGCCGGTGACGACATCTGCACGGCGTGGGGCGCCCGGCTCGTGCAGCGCGATGTCGAGGTGGTCGGCGCCCGCGCGATCGATCGTGCCCGTGAGCACGCGTCCGCCGCTGAGGGTCACGGCGACCCCTGCCCGCCGGCGCACGAGTTCGCGCAGCACGAAGCCGAAGGTGAGCCGGTCGGCCAGGGCCGACCGCGGCGGTGCCGGCCG
>NZ_RRYE01000542.1 GCF_004010105.1 Microbacterium sp. CPCC 204701 | reverse complement strand
CGCCGGGCAACGCCGATCGGGTCGACGCCGAGTGGGCCGCGCGCACCGCGGCGGCGACGGGCATTCCGCTGCGCGTGCTGCGGGGATATGCCGGAGCGGAGCTGGCGATGACAGCCGAGGCGCCCGCGTGCGGCATCCGCTGGAGCACGCTCGCGGCGCTCGGCCGCATCGAATCCGGGCACGGCACCCACGCCGGTTCGTCGATCGGCGACGACGGCCAGACCCGTCCGGGCATCTTCGGCATCGACCTCACCGGCGAGTCGAGCGCGCGCATCGACGACACCGACGGCGGTGCGTGGGACGGCAAGGCCGATGTGGACCGCGCCGTCGGACCGATGCAGTTCATCCCGGGGACGTGGGAGACGTGGGGCGCCGACGGCAACCGCGACGGAGTGAACGATCCGCAGCACATCGACGACGCCGCCCTTGCCGCGGCCCGGTACCTGTGCCACCACGGCGACCTCACGCAGCCCGCCACGTGGCGCACCGCGGTCTTCGCCTACAACCACCTCGAGTCGTACGTGAACGCGGTGGCGCAGGCGGCGAACGACTACGCGGGCCGAACGCCACGCAGCTGAGGATCGACGCCGGGCGCGGCCATGTGCCGGTAACCGGTGCGACAGGGCTCGATCCGTCCTCGGTCCACCGTCCGTTCATCCGGCGACCCGACACTCGCGGGAGTGAGCGGCTCCTCGCGTGTGATCGCGGGCCGGTTCCGGCTCGGTGAGCTGCTCGGGACGGGCGGCTCGGCATCCGTCTACGCCGCCGTCGATGGGCGCACCGGGCTGGGCATCGCATTGAAGGTGCTGCACCCGCACCTGTCGGAGCGACCCGCGGCGCGCGAGGCGTTTCTCGCCGAGGCCCGGCGCGCCCAGCCGCTGCGGCATCCCCACATCGTGGGCGTGCTCGGCGTGGGCGTCGACCACGACGGCGAAGCGCCGGTCGCGTGGATCGCGCTCGAGCGGGCCGCCGGGTCGAGCCTGTCGCAGCACGTCGCCCGGAACGGACCGCTGACGCCTGCCCATGCCGTCGCGGTGATCGACGGAGTCCTGCGGGCGCTCGAGGCGGCGCACGCGATCGGCCTCATCCACCGCGATGTGTCGCCCTCGAACGTGATGGTGGTGCCGGACGCCTCGGGCGCGCTCGCGTCCGACGGTGTGCGCCTGCTCGATTTCGGACTGGCCGATGCGACGGGCACGGCCGCGATCGGCACCGACGACCTGCTCAGCGTCGACGCGAAGGGCCGTGCCGGCGTCATGGGCAACGTCAACTACATGTCGCCCGAGCAGGTGCGGGGAATGCCGGTCGACGCGCGCGGTGACGTCTACCAGGCCGGCGCCCTGCTGCACTTCGCGCTCACCGGGCGGCCGCCGTTCCCGTGCCAGACGACCGGGCAGACGCTGCGGGCGCACCTCGAGGCGCCGCCGCCGCTGCCGTCCGCGTCAGACGGGAGCATCCCCCGCGGCCTCGACCGCGTCGTGGTGCGTGCGATGCTCAAGGACCCGGCCGACCGGTTCCCGTCCGGCGCCGCGATGCGCGCCGCGGTCGCCG
>NZ_RRYE01000541.1 GCF_004010105.1 Microbacterium sp. CPCC 204701 | reverse complement strand
CTCGCGCCCAGGCCGGGGAGGCGCGCGCGGTGGCCGCGTCCGCGCACGTCGCGCTGTATGTGCGGGCGGCCGCCGACCCAGGTGCCGCGCCGAAGCTCGACACCGAGGCCGGTCGCTACGCCGGCTACCCGCAGTACGCCGCGAACCTCGCACGCCTGGGAATTCGCGCCGGCGAGACGGTGATCCGTCCGGAGGACTTCGCCGACGGCATCCGTCGCCATCGCGAAAGCGTCGACGAGCTCGTGCTGCGCGCGATCGTCGCGGAGGAGACGGCGTCGGCGTACGTGGGGTTCGTGCAGGCCGTGGCCGAGGCGACCACGGCCTGACACGGTTCACCCGGTTCAGCGCCCGACGCGCGGCACCTTGACGTCGACCCACACCAGTCGGTGGTCGCTGCTCGGGAACGGGAACACACCGGTGAGCTCCGAGAGCGGATCCGCCTGCACCGGCCAGAACACGCCCGCATCCGCGACGCGGAGCGTGCGCGAGGGCAGGACGTAGTCGGCGCGCAGGTTGCCCGGCGCAGTGTCGGCGAAGTCCGCGGTGTCTGAGCGCGGATCGCCGACGTGGGTCGCGTTCGCGCCGCCCTGCAGCACGGCGGCCTCGACGGCGCCCTCGGAGGCCGGCAGCGGGTCGACGATGCGGCGGTTGTCGAGCAGCTGGTGGATCGCGGCGTCGACCGAGTCGCCGTCGAGCGGGTCGGCGTTCTGGTCGCCCAGGATGACGAACGACTCCGCCGGCGACAGCCCGCCGCGGCCGCCCTCGTCGTCATAGATGTAGCGGCCCGCGCCCGGGGTCACGTAATCGGCCCAGAAGCGGATCTCGTCGTGGTTGCGCGTGCCGTTTCGGTCCTCGGCGCCGTCGAAGGTCGGCGGCGTGGGGTGTGACGCGAGCACGTGCACGGTCTGGCGGCCGATCTCGACCGGAACGTCCCAGTGCGACTTGCTCGACAGGCGGAACACCGCGAGCTCTTCGGGCGAGTACCAGTCTGCGGGCGCCTCGGTCGTGGGGTCGTCGGGAAGCAGAGCGCCGGGCATGTCCTTCCACAGGAAGTGCTGGAACGTGCGCACGTCCTCGGTCACGATCGGATGCTTCGAGAGCACCACCATGCCGTACTGCCCCTCGAACACGCCGAAGCCGAAGGCGTCGTCGCCGCCCGAGACCACGCCGTTGTTGTTCAGGTCGAAGCCGCTCGGGATGCCGGTGTTCGACGGTGCGACGAACGCATACGGGTAATCGACCGCGTCGGCGCCGTTCTGGCTCACCTCGAGGTAGTTGTCGCGGAAGAGGTCGACGGCGAGCCCGCCCTCGACGTAGTCGAACTCGTTCAGGAGAACCACGTCGGGGTTCGCGCGCTGGATGATCTCGGCGACCGTCCGCGCCTGGGCGTTCGCGCCGGTCGACAGGTCGGCGACGAGCTGGCCAGGGGCGTTGCGATTGAGGGACAGGTTGAAGGTCGCGACGCGCAGCGTCTCGTCCTGCACGGGGCGCGCGGTGGGTGCTGCGGCGGCGGCGGCGGGAACGGCCGCGCCGGCGGCGAGGAGCGCCGCG
>NZ_RRYE01000540.1 GCF_004010105.1 Microbacterium sp. CPCC 204701 | reverse complement strand
GTCGGTCGGCGCGCAGGCGTTCGGGCCGTTCAAGACCGACCTGGTCGCGCGGCTCGGCGAGCTCGGGTGGTTCGTCAACGAGTTCGGCATCGGCGACGTCGTGATGCACATCGCGATCGCCGCCGACAGGGTCGCGCGAGATCGCCCGCTCGAGGCGTCCGACGCCGACGCCCGGCCCGAGCAGGCCGAGGTCGCCGCGATCATCGGCGAGCTGGCCGAGCGGCACCTCGGGGTGAGGCTCGGCAGCGGCGACCTCCAGCACCTCGCGACGCTCGTGCTCACGCGGGTCGTCGCGCCGGGCGGCGCCCGGGGTGACACCCACGAGCACACGCGCTCACAGCTCGAGCCCGATGTCGAGCGGGCCGTGCGCGAGATCGTGCAGCGGGCCGCCGCAGAATTCCTCGTCGACATCGTGCACGAGGACTTCATCCTGCGGCTCGCGCTCCACGTGCAGAATCTGCGGCTGCGCGCCCGCGAGCAGGCGTGGTCGCGGAACCCGCTGACCCGGTCGCTGAAGTCGACGTACCCGATGATCTTCGAGGTCGCCGTGTTCATCGCGAACGGCCTCCACGAGCGCCTCGACATCCCCCTTCTCGATGATGAGATCGCGTACATCGCGATGCACATCGGGGGACGGCTCGAACGCAGCCGCCGCGCCGACCAGCTGCTGACCGCGACCATCGTCTGCCCCGGGTACTACGAGTTGCACGAACTGCTGCGGTCGTCGGTCGACCGGTCGCTCGGGCAGGCCATCGAAGTGGTCGGCGTCGAGACGCGCGTCGACCCCGACTGGGGCTCGATCGACACCGACCTCGTGCTCACCACGATCGACCCCGCCGTGCCCGGGGACCGTGTCGTGCGCATCCAGCCGTTCCTGACCGAAGCCGATGTCGAGCGCGTCCAGGCGGCGGCGGGGCGCGTGCGTCGCTCGCGCCGGCTCGCGCGGCTGCGCGGCGAACTCGAGCGGTACTTCGAGCCGGCGGCGTTCGTGCGCGGCCTCGAGCCCGGACTCGCCGAGGATGGCGTCATCCGGCTCCTCGGTGAGCCGCTCATCGCGGCGGGGGTGATCGACGCCGACTACGTCGAACGCACGATCCAGCGCGAGGAGCTGTCGTCGACCGCGTTCACCGACGCCCTCGCGGTGCCGCACGCGCTCGGGATGACGGCATCCCGCACCGCCATCGCCATCGGCATCGCCGATCCCTCGATCCCGTGGGGCGACGGCCGCGTGCAGGTGGTGGCGCTCGTCGCCTTCTCGGAGTCCGACCGCGCGGCGTTCCAGACCGTGTTCGAGCAGTTCGTCGAGGTCTTCTCGGAGCGCGACAGCGTGCAGCGCATCGTCCGCCGCGCGATGTCGTTCACGGCCTTCCTCGATGAGCTCGTCGCCGTCATCGACGGCTGAGCCCCCGGCATCCGTCGTCCCGTGTCGCGCGCGGTGTCTTGTGGGGTCCTCGGGTGGCGCAACACGCGGGATGACTGCGGCGGTGCCGCGTGTTGCGCCACCCGAACCGCGGCGGCGAAGACGACGACGGATGCCCGGGGGGGGGGGGGGC
>NZ_RRYE01000054.1 GCF_004010105.1 Microbacterium sp. CPCC 204701 | reverse complement strand
CCCGTTTGTGAAGGGGTTCACCGAGACGATCGAGGGCAGCGGCGTCACGATCGTCGACACGCAGACATACGAGCCGACGGACACTGATGTCCGCGCCCAGGTGACCACGCTCGCGGCGACGGATGCCGACGCGTTCTTCATCGTCGGAACCGGAAACACGGTCCTTCAAGCGATGAACAACGCGCACTCGCTGGGCTGGACACCGCAGATCCTGGTTCCCTCCGGTGCGTCGGTGAGTCTGGATGCCCTCCAGAAGCTCGACCCCGGTGCGGCCGACGGAGCCCTTATAGGAAACCTCTTCAAGGATCCCGAGCGCGATGCGCAGGATCCCGCGATGAAGCTCTTTCTCGAGGAGCTCGCAAAGCAGCCCGACGCGAGCACATACACCCCGGGCACGATCATGGGCGGATGGATCGCGGGGGAGCTGACGGTGAAGGTGCTGGAGTCGCTGGAGTCCGTCGATCGTGTCAGTTTCATCGATGCGGTGCATGACTTCCGGTATGACGCAGACACGATCGTCAAGGGTGGAGTGCCGCTCTTCACGACCCCGGGCGACCCGTACATGTTCCGCGGCGAGGGACTCGAGCTATACGACGCGACGGCGGGAACCATCACCCCCTTCGACGTCGTGGACACATCGCAGGAGTGAGGCGCACGGAGGCGGCCCGGGACTCTTCGTCCCGGGCCGCCCTCGTGCTGTACGCGCAGGTCATGACCGCGGTTTGTCCAGGCGCAAGACCCTGCGAGCGTTCTCGAACAAAAACTTCGGCCACACGTGGTCACGGAATGGCACGTCGGCGAGTTCGGACATCGAGCGTTCCATTGTTAGCCCGAAGGGGTAATATCCGGCGTACATGACCTTATCCGCACCGCGAGTGTTCGCGAAGTTGATGATCGCGCGGGGGTAGTACTTCGGGGCGAACGCCGACGGCGAGTAGTAAAGATTCTCCCATTTGAGGAGGAGTTTGACCGCTAGCTCCTCCCAGGGCTCGGCTCCGTGCCTGATCACGAACCTCAATTCCGGGAAGTCGAACATCACATCGTCGATGAGTTCAACCTTTTGAGGCGCCAACCTCCGACGCGGCCCTGGTACGCCGGCGGTGGAGAAGAACGGGATATCCAGCTCGACGCATTTGGCGTAGACCGGGTACACGAGCCGATCGTTCAGCGGAATTCCGGTCCCGGCCGGGAACGTGCCCGCAGCGACGATTCCCGCCTCGTCGGACAACCGTTGCATCTGCCGGACAGTCTCGACGGGATCGATCGGGTTCACTTCGAGTTGTAGGCGGATCCGGTCGGGGTGCGCCGCAGCCGCTTCAATCACGGCGTCGGCGCCAAAGTCGATGCCGACCTGTACCAGCGCGACGTCCACCCCGTTGCGGTCCATCGCCGCGATGAGCGTGGCGACCGGATCTGATTCCCCGAGCTCGGGAACATGCTTGAACATGTAGCCGGCGGGCATCGCCAGTTCCTTGGAATTCGCGTCCTTCGTGCCCGCCAGGATGGTTCGGTACACGTCTTTCGCGTTGTCGGCGGCGAAGGGCAGCCCGACGAGCGTGTCGACGATGCGACCCTTGTAGTCGCTGAACCCGCTCACTTGTTGACCGCCTCGAATTCGACCAGCGCGTCCAGGCCCTGGACGGAGGAACCTCGGACCACCAGCGGGTTCACCTCCATCGTTATGAGCCCGCGGTCTCGCAACTCCCACGCGGCGTCGGACAGTGCCACCACGGCGTCCGCGACCGCGCCGCGATCGACGACGGGAAGCCCGCGAGCGCCGTCGAGGAGCTCAGACGCCTTCAGCTCTGCCAGCATGTCGAGCACATCTTCTCGCGCGATCGGAAGCCGACGAAGAGCGACGTCTTTCAGAACCTCGACCCACACGCCACCGAGCCCCACCGCGAGGACCAGTCCCCACGACTGATCTCGCGTGACACCGGCGATGAGCTCGACGCCGGGCTCGACCATCGGCCCGACCAGAACACCCTCGATGCGGGCGTGCGGGTGGTGCTCGCGAGCTCGCGACAGCAAGACCTCGTACGCACTTCTCGCCTCATCCGCTCCCAAAAGGTTGAGAAGGACCCCGCCCATCTCGGTCTTGTGCAGGATGTCCGGCGAGCAGATTTTCGCGACCAGCCGACCACCGAACCGCGCTGCCGCGTTCTCCGCCTCCTCGGGTGAGCTCGCAAGCACCGCGGGAGCGAGCGGGAATCCGTGTACTGCGATCACTTCCCGCGCGGTTGCTTCCGACCACTCGCCGGCGGCGGCGAGGAGTTCGAGGGGATCGCGTGAACGCTCCGGTGCGCGCAGAGCCGACGCCACGATCTGCCGGCGTCGCCGGGACCACTCGTCCATGGCCTTCAGCGCAGGCAGAGCTCGGTCGATCGACTCGAGCACAGGCGGGGTCCCGAGTTCCTCGCGAAGAGCCAGGTCTGCGGGGTCGGCGTTAGCGCCGAGGTCCGCGATGGCGAGAACGGGCTTCGATACGGAGTTCCGTAGCCGAAGAAACTCCTCCGCGAGCGCCCGGCGATCGGGGTTGAACGGGTTTCCCAACTCGATGCCCTGCACGATCAGAATGTCGACGGCCGGATCGTTCGCGAGGATGCGCTCGATCTCTCCCAGTGCCTCGGGCTGGTCGATCGTGATCGCCCCCGTGACGTCCAAGGGATTCTGTGCCGTCGCAAAGGCAGGAAGCCCTGCGTCGCGGAGCGCCCTCGCGGTGTCGTCGCTGATCATGGGCACCTCGATCCCCAGGCGATCGGCGCGGTCGGTGAACATCTCGCACGCGGAACCGGCGCCGGTCAGAACCGCCGCGCGGATACCCGGTAGCTCCCCGTACCCTTCGAACAAGACGGCGGTTGCAACGAGGTCCTCCACCGACGTCGTTCGGATGGCTCCTTCTTGCCGGAGGACCGCGTCGATGACCCGGTCGTCGCCCACCAGCCCGCCTGTGTGCGCGACGGCCGCGCGGGCCGATTGCTCTCCGTAGCCTGCTTTGAAGACGATGACCGGCTTGCCGACAGTCGCCGCCCGCCGGCATGCGGCCGCGAACCGCTCCGGATCGCGAATGGCATGGATGTACAAACAGATCACGCGTGTCGTCGGGACGTCGATCAGATACTCGATGCACGCCGCAGCGTCGACGACGGCCTCATTACCGACACTGATGACGTGGTCAAGTCCGACCGACCGCGTCGGGAAGTACCGCATGAGATTGAACGCGAGTGCGCCGCTCTGCGAGACGAGACTGATCCCGCCTGAGCGAGCTTCGGGGATCCCCAGTCCGTATGCGTACACACCGCCGCTGAAGTTGACGAAGCCCAGGTTGTTGGGCCCGAGCGCCAGGACGCCGTGCGAGCGGCAGTAGTCGCGCAGCTCTGCTTCCAGTGCCTTGCCGTCGGCTCCCGCCTCGCCGAAGCCCGCGCCGAGCACGATGAAGTTGTTGACTCCGACGGCGACGGCGTCCCGCACCGCGTTGAGAACATGGGAGGCGCTGATCAGAAGGATGGCCACGTCTGGCGGCTCTGCGATATCCGCGAGAGAGGTCACGGAAGGACGTCCGAAGACGTTCTCGCCACGCCGATTGACGATGTGAACGGCTCCATCGAAGCCACCCGCGACGAGGTTCTCCAGGAGAGTCTTCGTCCAAGGGGATCGCTCGCTTCCGCCGACTATGGCGATCGAGGATGGCGCGAACATCCTTTGGAGTTGATCGGTGACGGCTGCAGTAGCGGACATTTGTCGTTCTCCCTTGAATGACCCGTCGGACGTTGACGGATCCGTCCTGTCGACAGTCAGACACGACCCGTCGACGTGAGTGCTTGCACCAACACTCTACTAGATTTGCATTCTAGTTAGCGATCGAAAGGATGAGATGTCCATTCAAGTTTCGCAAGACCTGGGTGTGCTGATAGTCGAGATTCACCGTCCGGGTGCGATGAACGCCCTTGGTGACGCAGAGCTTCGGGGGCTGCTCGATGCGATCGCTCACGCCAGCGACCCCACGGTGCGGGCCGTCGTGCTCACCGGGTGGGGTGCGGCATTCTGTGCCGGAATCGATGTGAAAGCCGCGATCGAACCTTCCTTCATGCGCGGAGTTCTTCGCGACCGGCTTCACCCGATCGTGCTCGGACTAGTGGGGCTGGAGAAGCCTCTCGTCGTGGCCGTGAACGGCGTCGCCGCCGGAGCGGGTGTCAGTCTCGCCCTGGCGGGGGATGTGCGCCTTGGCGGCGCGAGCTGTTCATTCGTGCCCGCTTTCGCTGATCTGGGTCTCTCCCCGGACACGGGTTTGACCCATCTCGCTGTGCGCGCGATGGGATACTCCGACGCAGTGCGATTCGTCCTCGGTGGACGGCGCTGGGGAGCGGGCGAAGCGCTCCGGTCGCGTCTTCTCGACCAAGTGGTGGAAGACGAGGTGCTACGGGAAACGGCACTACTCACGGCTCGGAACTTGGCAGGTGCGCCGGGGGCCACGGTTGCTGCGACGCTTCGTTTGTTGCGTTCCGGTTCGGTGGCCACCCTCGCCGCGCAGCTCGAAGACGAAGCGCGGGCGCAGCACGCGCTCCTCGCGAGTCTCGAGATCCGGGAGGCGATGGAGGCGCGCATGCGCGCCATTACAGAACGTTCGACTCGTGGCGAATAGAATGGTATTCTATTCGCGCCGGGATGGGGCCCGTGTCCCGCTCTTGAGCATGGAGGCTCGGCGTGCTGGTGAAGGAAGTGCCCGACACCTACGTTCAGCGAGACGGACGTGACCGTACACGAAGCCGCGAGTCTCTCGGAGGTGCTTCATGCGTTGGCTAACGACGAGCGCAGGGCGATCCTTGAACTCCTGCTCGCACATGGCGCGGCCACGGGACTGACCGTGATCGACGTGGCCGCGCAGACGGGCGTCACCCGATTCTCCGCGTCCCACCATCTCGGCGTCCTGCGGGCCGTCGGTCTTGTCGTGCAGTCACGGGATGGCGCGCGGCGCCTGCACACGCTTTCAACGGATGCTCTTTCCGGCATCTTCGACTGGCTGGATCCGTTCGTCGAGGCGCTCGATCCGCATGAGGATTGAGACGCGCGCGACCCACGCACCGCCTCTTCTATCGGCGGGATCTACCCGACTGCAACCACACTAGGCAGGAGCAAGAGATGACCGACGAATTCCATTCATCTGATCGCATTGTGCTGGTTTCGGGGGCGCGCACGCCGATCGGCACTTACGGCGGGGTTTTCCACGAAACCGACGCCTACGAGTTGGGTGCGCAGGCCGTGACTGCCGCGCTTTCTCGTGGTGGTGTTGAAGCAGAAGACGTCGACGAAGTCATCATGGGATGCATCTCGCAGAACGGGCCGGACGCTTACAACGCACGCGAGTTTCGCTGAAGGCAGGACTCCCGACCCGCGTCCCCGCCTTCACCGTCAACCGCCTATGCGGGTCGGGGCTGCAGGCAATCTGGTCGGGAGCGCAAGAGCTGCGCTGGGGCGGAGTCGACATTGTGGTTGCCGGCGGCGACGAGAATATGTCGCGCACGCCGTTCCTCGATTACGGAGCGCGCAGCGGCAACCGACTCGGCAACCGGTCTTTGCTGGACGGAACTCTGGTCATTCTCACCGATCCGTTCAGTGAGAAGCACATGGGGGTTACGGCGGAGAACGTCGCAACTCGTTACGGCGTGTCGCGCGCCGAGCAGGACGAGTTCGCTGCCGAGAGTCAGCGCCCCGACACAACCGTAGAGGTACTGAGCCGACTGCGCCCCGCGTTTGCGCCCGAGGGCACGGTCACGGCAGGAAACTCGTCGGGAATCAACGACGGGGCAGCGGCGACTGTGCTGATGCGCGAGAACGATGTCCGCGACCGCGGGCTCAGTGGGCTTGCGACCCTCGAGGCAGTCACGACCGCCGGTATCGCCCCCGACATCATGGGCTACGCGCCGGTGATCGCGCTCGAACGGCTGTGGGCGCAGACGGGGCTGACCCCCGCCGACGTCGACGTAGTCGAGCTGAACGAGGCGTTCGCTGCGCAGGCCGTAGCTGTCATCCGCGATGCAAATCTTGATCCTGCGAAGACGAACCCCTACGGCGGTGCATCGCGCTCGGGCACCCGGTCGGGGCGACGGGAGCAATCCTCGCCGTTCGTGCCGCGCTCGACCGTTCCCGTCGCGACCTCGAATATGCCGTTGTCACGATGTGCATCGGCGGCGGGCAGGCCCGTGCGGCGCTGCTTCGTCGGTGGGATGCCTGACCGTCAAGAGGGGAGCGGATCGTTCCGGCGACGCGTTGTTGCGAGCGCTGCGTCCGGATCCGATTCCGGGCACGTGAAAGCGTCGCAAACCTGATCTCAATCAAGGGCATGGTTGTGACCGTCACACGATCTTCGTGTTCCCCGCAGCGATGTGAACCCGCTCGTGAGGGGCGCGATGCCGTGCGCAGCGAGCATTCTCCCGTAGCGCCGTGGACGCCTTTGTCGCGGGCCACGCGGGTGGTGAACACCTGTCCGTTTGTCGGTGAAGGTCGACGCTGGCGGGCAGTATCAATTGATCCGCTGGGGCCATCGCAGTTACGACCATCGCGCCGGTGAACGCGTTCGCGGTGCGGATGTCGAGCAGGAACCGGGAGTGGTCGTCGAGGAAGTCGAGGATCTCGCCGCCGGGTGCCGTCGGTGGGTGAGATCCTGTTCGCGGACACAGCGGCGATAACGATGTTTCTCGGTTTCACGCCCCATCGTCAGCCGCTCAGGTCAAGTACGGATCCACGAGAAGGCGCCCTCGGATGCCGCGGACGGTGTCGAGGAGACGCTCGAGCCCTCTGCGGTTCCAGGTCGCCAGCTGCAGGTCATATGGCCCGAGCGGTTCCAGCTTGCCCGTGCGGATGCGGATGACCTCCCACTTCGCGGCCCGCAGCGCGCGGTCTTTGCGGCGATCGGCCGCCTCGCGCTTTCCGACGTGCTCGAGACCGTGGCGGCCCGTGCTGTCGTACTCGACGGCGACGCGAAGCTCCGGGAGCAGGATGTCGGGCCACACCTCGACGTGATCGAAGAACGGGCGCGCGACCCGCACGGCGTTGAGCCCTTCTGTCACCGCCACGAGTTCGAACAGATCGGCGCGCAGCCGCGCCTCGATCGCCGACGCCGGCTTCGGCGCGCACTCCGAGTGGAACGGCTCGCCCACGGGCACGTCCGGTGTCTTCGGGCACAGGTTCAGCTTCGGTCGCGGCTTCCTCGGCCTCAGCACCGTGCGCTCGATCGGGCTTGCGATCGCGGCGGGGACGGGCGAACCAGGCGGGGTCACCACCTGACGCATCGGGAGGGCCCGCGCCGGCCGGGCGAGGTCGGCGCACTCGGGGCACCACGCGGACCGGCGGCGCTCCCTTCCCGGTCGGTTGCGCTGCTCGTCGGGCGTCGCGGCGAACTTGTGGCCGGCTTCGCACTGCCACAACAGGAGCACATCCGCCGCGGGCGGGATCTGGCTGAGGACGATGCCGGCGTTGAGCTCCGGATGGTACTGGCGGATCAAGGCGGGGAACGGCGCCCACGCCTCGCGGTAGCGGCCCACCGGGTAGGGGATCTCGGCGTCCTTCGAGAACTGGCGGCGGGCCCACCACAGCTCGACGCGCTCTGCCATGGAAGCAGAGTAGGCGCGGGCGGCGACATCCTCACCCATCACTCGTGCTCGGGCAGCACGGGCGTCGACCAGCCCGGATCGCGACCGAGCTGCGCGGCCCGGGCGACGGAAGCGGCGCCGAACCGATCGCGAACCGCGTCCAGCACCGTGTCGAGGCGGGCTCCGTCGTCCCAGTCGATCGGGAGCTCCGGCTGAATGCCGTCGGCGCGACCGAGCTGCGACAGCGAGACGCCGATCAGCGTGATGCCGCGGTCCGCGATCTCGGGCTGGACGGCGGCGAGCAGCGCACGCGCGACGTCGAGCACCACCGCGGTGCGGTCGGTCGGGAAGCGCAGAGTGCGAGAGCGGGTGGCCTTCGCGTAGTCGCCGAAGCGCAGGCGCAGCACGACGGTGCGGCACACGCGGTCGCGCTCGCGCAGGCGGCGGGCGAGCCGGTCGACGATCTGCGTCAGGAAGAGGTCGAGCTCTTCCGACGTGCGAGGCCGATTGCCGAGCGCGCGCTGCGACCCGATCGACCCGCGGCGCCGAGTGGTGTCGACCGGGCGCGGATCGCGCAGTCGGGCCAGCGCGTGCAGGTGAGCCCCGGTCGCCTTCCCCAGCAGCCTCTCGGCGGTGGCGCCTTCGAGCTCGGCCAACTGCCCGACGGTGCGGATGCCGAGCCCGTGCAGCTTCTCGGCGGTCGCGGCCCCCACGCCCCAGAGCCGCTCGACCGGCAGCGGGAGCAGAAACGCCTCCTCCTGCTCGGGTTCGACGATGAGCAGCCCGTCGGGCTTGCTCACGGCACTCGCGACCTTGGCGAGGAACTTGGTCCGCGCCACCCCGACCGAGATGGGCAGGGCGACCTCGGCGCGGACCCGCTCGCGCAGTCGCACCGCGATCTGCTCCGGCGTCCCCGCGATGCGCCTGAGGCCCCCGACCTCGAGAAACGCCTCGTCGATGGAAAGTCCCTCGACGAGCGGCGTCGTATCGCGAAAGACGTCGAACACAGCACGACTGGCTTCCGAATACGCCCCCATCCGGGGCGGGACGATCACAGCATCCGGGCACAGCTCGCGCGCCTGCCGGCCTCCCATCGCGGTGCGCACGCCCCGTGCCTTCGCCTCGTAGCTCGCCGCCAGCACAACGCCGCCGCCGACGATGACGGGCCGGCCGCGCAGGGCCGGGGCATCCCGTTGCTCGACCGACGCGTAGAAGGAATCGAGATCGGCGTGCAGTACGGTCGCCTCGTCCCGCATGCCGCCCTCCCGCCGGTCGTCCCGCGCAGATCATCGCACGCACCGGTGACATGACTCGGGTCGCGACTTTTCGTCGTTCGGGCGACGCGCCTGAGACCATGAGGGCATGAGGCGAACGCGGCGACGACGGTCCATCGGTCCGACACCCGCCGGTCGCTCATCCTCCGACGAACTGGCACAGGGAGCCTTGCGATGACCACCACTCCTTCCGACTTGGTCGCCCGCAACTGGGCCTCGAACCTGACCTACGGCGCCACGAGGGTGGTCGCGCCACGCTCGCTCGACGAGCTCGCCGAGGTGGTGCGCACGTCCCCGCGCGTCAAGGCGCTCGGCAGCCGCCACTGCTTCAACACGATCGCCGATACCGACGGCGTGCACGTCCTGTCGAACGAGCTGCCGGCCGAGGTCTCGATCGATCCCGAGCGGCGCGTCGTGCGCGCAGCGGCCGGGCTGCGGTACGGCGACCTCGCCCCGATGCTCCACCGCGAGGGATGGGCGCTGGCGAACCTCGCGTCGCTGCCGCACATCTCGCTCGCGGGCGCCGTCGCGACGGGCACCCACGGCTCGGGCGAGGCGGTCGTCTCGCTCGCGGCCGCCGTCGCAGGGGTCCAGCTCATGACCGCCGACGGCGAGGTGCTCACGGTCCGCCGCGGCGACCCCGACTTCGAAGGGTTCGTCGTCTCGCTCGGCGCGCTCGGCATCGTGACCGCGCTCGAGCTCGACATCGTCCCGGCGTTCGAGATCGCGCAGACCGTGTACGAACGGCTGCCGCTGGACGCCGTGCTCGACGACCTCGACGCGGTCACCGGACTCGGCTACAGCGTCTCTATGTTCCACACGTGGCGCGACCCGGACGTCGTCGACCAGCTGTGGGTGAAGCGGCGCGCGGATGCCGTCGGCACTCTGCCGAGCGACGTCCTGGGTGCCGCGAAAGCCGCGGCCAAGAGGCATCCGCTTCCCGACGTGTCGGCCGAGAGCTGCACCGACCAGCTCGGCGAGCCGGGGCCGTGGCTCGACCGCCTTCCGCACTTCAAGCTCGAGTTCACGCCATCCAACGGCGCGGAGCTGCAGTCCGAGTTCCTCGTGCCTCGGCGGCACGCCGGCACCGGGATCCGGGCGCTGCGCGAGCTCGCCCGAGACGTCGCGCCGCTGCTTCAGGTGTGCGAGCTGCGCACCGTCGCCCGCGACGACCTGTGGCTGTCTCCCTCCTCGGGCACCGACGTGCTCGGCATCCACTTCACCTGGCAGCCCGACCAGCCGGGTGTCGAGAGGCTTCTGCCGGCGATCGAGAGCGCCCTCGAGGCGCTCGGCGCCCGGCCGCACTGGGGCAAGCTGTTCACCCTCGACGGTGCGGCGGAGCGGATGCCGCAGCTCTACCCCCGCTGGCACGACTTCGCCGCGCTGCGCCGACGCCTCGACCCGCGCGGCGTGTTCGGCAACGACTTCCTCTCGCGCCTGGGTCTCTGACCCGCGCTGTCGCACCGGCGAGCGTCAGCGGCGCGCGTGCTCGCTCGGCTCGTGTTCGAGGCGCTGCGCGGTGATGGGCACCGCGACGGCGGCGGCGATGCACAGCACGCCGGCGATGAAGACGAGGCCCGGCAGGATCGGCGATGCGAACGAGATGCCGACCAGCCACATACCGCCGATCAGCAGGATGCCGTACAGGACGAAGAGCATGTTCCACCTCCGGGAGGATCGGTTCCCTCCGTGATAGCCCACCCGGCCGAGGCACGTCGCGGGGGTTGACTTCGCCCCGGACGCCGGACTCGCCCTCGCGGGGGCATCCGGTTCGCGTCACAATGGCGGCATGAGACTCGTGCAGATCGCGCAGCACGCCGACGATCTCGACCGCGCCGCGGCGTTCTACTCCGCTCTGCTGGGGA
Organism: Microbacterium sp. CPCC 204701; assembly: GCF_004010105.1. Taxonomy (GTDB): domain Bacteria; phylum Actinomycetota; class Actinomycetes; order Actinomycetales; family Microbacteriaceae; genus Microbacterium. The sequence continues at coordinate 1,982 of NZ_RRYE01000054.1, read as the reverse complement.
GCGAGCCGACTGCTGTCTTCGACCCGCCGGGGCTGCTGTTCTTCGACCTCGACGGCGTGCGGCTGCTGCTGGATCGCAACGCCCCGTCGTCACTGGTGTACCTCGAGGTCGACGACGTGCGCCGGGCGCTGGAGATGCTTCCCGACGTCGAGGTCGTCTCGCAGCCGCACGTGATCTTCCACCACGACGACAGCCGCCTCGGGCCGGCGGGCCACGACGAGTGGCATGCGTTCGTCAAGGACTCCGAGGGCAACACGGTCGGCCTGATCGCCTTCCAGCCCTCCTGAGCCCGCGGTCGGCGTCTCCTGGCGTTCGCCTCGGGGACCGTGCTCGTTCACACGTATTGCCGAGCATCGAGTGCCCGAAGGAGCTCGATGCGACCCCGTCGTCACCACCGCCGTCACCTCGCCCAGCGCGCCCTCCCGCGCCTCGTCTTCGCCGTCCTCGCGCTCGCCGCGGGCCTGGCCGCACCGCCTCTGGTGGCGACGCCCGCGGCGGCGCACGGATTCACCAGCGTGGTCTACGTGGATGCCTCGGCGCAGGGAGGCGACACGATCCGCACGGTCGTCGAACTCGAGTACGACCTCCTGGTGTCCTCGGTGGCCCGGTACGCCGACGCGCCCGGGTTCTCCCAGGACGGCATGGACGTGTGGAAGACGGGGGAGGAGGCATCCGCCCTCAACGCGTACGCCGACCCGATCGTCGCGTATGTGACGAAGCGGTTCGCCGTGACCGCCGAGGGCGCGGAGTGCGACGCCGAACGCGTAGGCCAGCTCACCGCCACCGAGCGCGACGGCGTGCCCTACGCGGTGCTCACGCTCGACCACGACTGCCCGCCGTCGGGCGTGCACGGGATCCGCAGCGCGCTGTTCCCCGACGAAGAGAACTACGTGCGCGACACCGTCACGATTGTCGCGTACGAGCTCGACACTCAGACCGGCGCGGCCACGATCGACAAGAAGTCGCCGGTCTTCAGCACCGAGCAGACCCTCGTCGAGCGGCTCGGCCACTTCTTCGTGCTGGGTGCCGAGCACCTGCTGTTCGGCATCGACCATGTGCTCTTCCTGCTCGCGCTCATCGTCGGTTCGCGGCGCCTGCGCGACGTCGTGCTCGCGGCGACCGCGTTCACGGTCGCGCACTCGGCGACGTTCATCCTCGCCGCGGTGGGCCTGGTCACGGTGCCGGCGGCGATCGTCGAGCCCGCGATCGCGCTGTCGATCGCCGTCGTCGCGGTCTGGTACCTCTGGCGCGTGTGGCGCGAGCGCGGCACGGGTCTGCTGCAGATCGAAGGCGGCGAGAAGCCCGGCTTCTCGACGACGGATGCCGCACGCCTGACCGTCGTCTTCCTCTTCGGTCTGCTCCACGGAGTCGGCTTCGCCGGGGCGCTCGGTCTCGACGAGCCGTTCTCGTGGCAGCTGCTCGGCTCGCTGCTCGTCTTCAACGTCGGCATCGAGGCCGTGCAGGTGGCGATCATCCTGGCGCTGTTCCCGCTCCTGCTGCTCCTTCGCCGTCGCGCTCGCCGCACTGGCCTCGTCGTCGGCATCGCGGTCGCTGCGGGTGTCGCCGCGATGGGTCTCGTGTGGTTCGTGGAGCGCCTGCTCGGCGCCGGCTGACGTCGATGCAGCAGACTGCATCCCTGCCGACCGTGAGCCGAGGCATCCTGCCGCTATCGAGTCGATAACGGCGCGCAGAGTGCCCACCGGTACGGCGTAGCCTGGACGGGTGAGCGCCTACGTCTCGGCGTTCGAGCTGTTCTCCATCGGCGTAGGACCCTCGAGCTCCCACACGGTCGGTCCCATGCGGGCCGCCCATGACTTCGTCGTGCGACTGCGCGAGTCGGGCCTGCTGCCGCGCGCGGGCCGCGTGACCTGCACGCTGTACGGATCCCTCGGTGCGACCGGCATCGGCCACGGCACACCCGACGCGGTGGTCGCCGGCCTGCGCGGCCTCGAGCCCGAGACAGTGGACCCGGATGCCGTGCG
>NZ_RRYE01000539.1 GCF_004010105.1 Microbacterium sp. CPCC 204701 | reverse complement strand
GGTATGGATCCCCGCCTCGAGCGACTCGGCGCCGCGGGCTGACGCCGGCCTCCCGCTCGGCGACGGCTGGACATAGCCGGCCCCGCGGGTGCCGCTCGTCGCGAGCCCTGCGACAGGTCCCGACGCAGGCAGGCGCTGCCGGACCCGCATCCGGCGGCGCCTCCCGGTTTCGTGCGTCGGCGGTCGGGCCCGGCCCCCGACGACGCGTGGCACGCTTGAAGCATGCGCATCGCTCTCACCGGCTCCTCCGGCAAGCTCGGCACCGTCGTCGCCCGCGAACTCCGCTCGGCCGGGCACGACGTCATCGGTCTCGACGTCGTCGGCACCCGCGGACCTGATTTCGTCCAGGTCGACCTCGCCGACTACGGGCAGGTCGTCGACGCCTTCACCGCGGTGAACGACCGCCACGACGGGTTCGACGCAGTGGTGCATCTCGGGGCGATCCCGGCGCCGGGCATCCGCTCCGACGTCGCCACCTTCCACAACAACATGGCGGCCACGTTCAACGTGTTCTGGGCGGCCGTGAGGCTCGGCATCCGTCGCATCGTCTACGCGTCGAGCGAGACCGTGCTGGGCCTGCCGTTCGACGTGCCGCCGCCGTACATCCCGGTCGACGAGGAGTACGAGCCCCGACCCGAGTCGGTGTACTCGCTGGTCAAGACGCTCGAGGAGCGCATGGCGGTCGAGCTGGTGCGCTGGCACCCCGACCTCTCGATCACGGCGTTCCGCTTCTCGAACGTCATGGTGCCCGAGGACTACGCCGAGTTTCCCTCGTTCGACGCCGACGCGCGCCTTCGCAAGTGGAACCTGTGGGGATACATCGACGCCCGCGACGGTGCACAGGCCGTGCAGCGCGCACTCGAGGTCGCCCCCGCCGGGTTCGAGACCTACATCATCGCGGCGGCCGACACGGTGATGTCGCGTCCGAACGCCGGGCTCGTCGCAGAGGTGTTCCCGGGCGTCGAGACGCGAGAGTTCGGCGAGCACGAGACGCTGCTCTCGATCGACAAGGCGCGCCGGATCCTCGGCTACGAGCCGAAGCACTCGTGGCGCGACCACGTGGCGGCCGGATGAGCGAAGACCCCCGCGAGAAGGCCGAGCGTTACCGCTTCGAGAAGTGGCAGCGCGAGCAGGGCCTCGCACCGGACGGCGGCGACGCCGACGGCTCCCCGCCGCCGGGCTCCTCGGAGGCCGGACGCGCCTACTCGGCCGCCGATCGCGCCGCCGTCGTCGAGGTGTCGATCCAGCAGGCGATCCGCCGCGGCGAGTTCGACGACCTGCCCGGTGCCGGCGAACCCATCCCCGGGCTCGGCCGGAGCCACGATCCGGACTGGTGGATCCGCCGCAAGATCGAGTCCGAGAAGCTCACCGGCCTCGGGCCGCCGGCGCTGATGCTGCGCGTCGAGAGCCGCGAGCTCGAGACGCGGCTCGACGAGCTGCACCACGAACACGACGTGCGCGAAGCCGTCGAGGACTTCAATCGGCGCGTCGTCGAGGCGCGTCGGCAGCTGCTCGGCGGACCGCCCGTGGTGACGCCGACGCGCGATGTCGACGCCGAGGCCCGCGCGTGGCG
>NZ_RRYE01000538.1 GCF_004010105.1 Microbacterium sp. CPCC 204701 | reverse complement strand
GGTGGTCATCGCCGCCGCCGTGCCGCTGCTCGTTCCGCGCGAGCAGCGCACCCAGCGGCGCCGAGGCCGGGCGCGCTCCGTCCGGCTCGTCGCCGGCAGGGGCCTGCTGCCCGCGACACCCACAGGTGCCGTCGTCATGAAGGAGCTGCGCCAGTGGCGGCGCGACTCGTGGCGCGCGCTCGAGTCGAGCACGGCCGTGTGGTCGGGCATCGCGATCGGGGTGTTCGCGCTCCTGGGCGGCTACACGGCGCCCGTCGCAGCGTTCGCCGGCGTCATCGTCGCGGTCATGGTGTCGCTGTCGGGGTGCAACCTGTACGGCCAGGACGGTTCGGCGGTGTGGCAGAACGTGGTCGGGCAGAGCCCGTGGTCGGTGCGATCGGACGTGCGCGGGCGTCAGTGGGCGATGGTGCTGGTCTTCCTGCCCCGTGCGCTCCTGGTCTCAGCCATCTTCGTCGTGCTCGCGCAGGCATGGTGGTCGATCCCCTTCGTCGTTGCCGCGCTGCCCGCAACGGTCGGCGCGGCCAGCGGCGCCGCGATCCTCACCTCCGCGATCGGCGTGTCGCCCGGGGTCGACCCGCGACGCCGCGTGGGGCCGAACGACGCCAACGGCAACATCAGCATCCACGTGTGGGTCGCGCTCATCCTCACCGCGGTCGGCGTGCTGCCCACAGTCGGCATGATCGTGTGGACGGCAGTGACGCCGTCGCCCTGGATCATCGCGCTCACCGCGGTCGTCGGCCTCCTCAACGGCCTCGCGGCAGCGTGGCTGCTCGGGCGCATCGCGATCGGCTACCTCGACAGGGCGATGGTCGACGTGTTCAGCCGCATCCGGTACGCCCGGGTGTTCCGTGAGACGAGCGGCGGCGTGCTCGACGGCATCGCCGCCGCCACTCTGAAGGGGGAACTGCAGGCGGCGCAGACCAAGCAGAAGGAGCGTGACCGGAAGCTGGCGAAGGCACGCGGATGAGGCTCCTGTCGCGGCTTCCCGGCGACACCGGATAGCATCGTCCGGTGTCGAGGACCCCGCCCGAGCCGTTCCACCCCGATCTGAGGGCAGCGAGATGGGTTCCGCTCGTGAGCGCGGGGCCACGGACGCTGTGGATGTTCCGCTTGACCCCACCGCGCACTCCGCCCGACCCTGACATCGGCGTGAACACCGTGCCGCTCGCCGGCCCGGAAGGCACGATGCCCTACCGGCATTTCCGGCCGCGGCCGGCAGGCGAAGGTGCTCCCGTGCCGGCGCTGTTGTGGATCCACGGCGGCGGCCTCATCCTCGGGACGCCGCAGCAGGACGACGCGACGAACCTCTCGCTCTCGCGCGAGCTCGGGATCGCGGTGTTCTCGGCCTCTTACCGACTCGCACCCGATCACCCCGCGCCGGCGGCGCTCGACGATCTGGTCGCCGGCTTCCGCGAACTGGTGGCCCGCGCGGACGAGCTCGGCATCGACCCGGCGAGGATCGCGATCGGCGGGGCCAGCGCAGGCGGCGGCCTGGCTGCGGCCCTCGCGCAGCGGCTCCTCGACGAGGGCGGCACGCAGCCGGTCTTCCAGCTGCTCGTGTACCCGATGCTCG
>NZ_RRYE01000537.1 GCF_004010105.1 Microbacterium sp. CPCC 204701 | reverse complement strand
GGTCGCGAGCCACCCCTCTGTCGCCGAGGAGCTGCGCGACCGCTATCGCGTCGTGCTGCTCGACGAGTACCAGGACACCTCCGTCGTCCAGACCGACCTCCTGGCGGCGCTCTTCGCCGGCACCGGGGTGATGGCCGTCGGCGACCCGCACCAGGCGATCTACGGCTGGCGCGGCGCGAGCGCCGGGAACCTCGGCGGGTTCGCCGTCGCCTTCGCGCCCGGCGGCGCGTGCGCGCAGTACTCGCTCCTCACGAGCTGGCGCAACAGCGAGTCGGTGCTCACGGCCGCCAACGCCGTGCTCGCTCCGCTCGCGGCATCGGCCACCGTGCCGGTGCAGGAGCTGCGCCCGCGTCCGGGTGCGCCGGCAGGCGTCGTCGAGCTGGGCTTCGACGCCGACCTCGACACCGAGGCCGACCGCGTCGCCGCGTGGTTCGCACGAGTCCGCTCCGAGCGCGCACGGGACGGCCTTGCGACGACGGGTGCGATTCTCTTCCGGAGCAAGAAGCACATGGTGCGCTTCGGCGACGCGCTGGGGCGTCGCGGCATCCCTCACCGCATCCTCGGCCTCGGCGGCCTGCTGTCGACGCCCGAGGTGGTCGACGTGGTGTGCGCGCTGCGGGTGATCAGCGACCCCTCGGCCGGCTCGTCGCTCATCCGGCTGCTGGCAGGACCGCGGTGGGGCATCGGGCTGCCAGACCTGCGCGAGCTGGCGGGCCTCGCTCGCCGCATCGCGCGGCATGACTCGTCGCTGCAGCCGCTCGCTCCCGAAGTGGTCGAGCGCATCCGCGGGAGCGCGGGCGACGATGACGGCTCGCTGGTCGACGCGTTGGACTTCGTGCTCCGCCACACCCCCGACCACGGCTGGCTCGCCGGATTCACCCCCGACGCGCGCGAGCGACTGCGCGAGGCGGCATCCGTCTTCGCCGGCCTTCGTCAGGCGAGCGGGATGCCGATCCCCGACCTCGTGCGCCTGGTCGAGCTCGAGCTGCGGCTCGATGTCGAGCTGGCCGCCAATGAGGCCCGTGGACCGGCCCGCGTCGCCTCGGCCCAGCTGCGCGCGTTCGTCGACGAGGTGCACGCCTTCCTCGCCGCCGACGAGACCGGTTCGCTGTCGAGCCTGCTCGCGTGGCTCGAGCACGCCGAGCAGCTCGACGAGTTCGCGCCGCGCACCGAGCCGCCCGAGGACGACGTCGTGCAGCTGCTCACGATCCATGGCTCGAAGGGCCTCGAATGGGATGCGGTCGCCGTGGTGCGCCTGGTGAAGGACGAGCTGCCGAGCGCCCCGCGCGACACCCGTGCGTGGCTCGGGTTCGGCGTGCTGCCGTACGCGTTCCGGGGGGACTCGGCGTGGCTGCCCGCGCTGGCGTGGCAGTCGGCCGAGACGCAGCAGCAGCTCAAGGCCGCCATCGAGGCGTTCGTCGAGGCGAACCGGCAACGCCAGCTCGATGAGGACCGTCGGCTCGCGTACGTCGCGGTCACGCGGGCGCGCGAGCACCTGCTCCTCACCGGCTCGCACTGGTCGGGCACCAAGCGCCCGCGTCCTCGCAGCGTCTTCTTCGCCGAGATCGCCGACG
>NZ_RRYE01000536.1 GCF_004010105.1 Microbacterium sp. CPCC 204701 | reverse complement strand
GCCTCGCTCGGCTGACCCTTCGCGCCGGCACCGGCCCCCAGCCCGAAGCCCGAGCCCGCGGGTGCCTGCGCCTGCGCCGCGATGCCGGCGTTCTCGGCGGCGCGCTTGGCCGGGTTGCCCGAGCGCGAGCCCTTCGCCTTCTGCTGCTTGCCGCGCTTGGACGACGTACCCGGGCGGCCGGCGCCCGGAACCGGGCCCATACCGGGGATGTTGGGCACACCGCCGCGTGCCACGGTCTTCATCATCTTCGCCGCCTGCTCGAAGCGCTGCACGAGCTGGTTGACGTCGGTGACCGTCATGCCCGAGCCGCGCGCGATGCGCAGGCGGCGGGAGCCGTTGAGCACCTTCGGGTTGCGTCGCTCCACCGGGGTCATGGACCGGATGATCGCCTCGGTGCGATCGATCTCGCGCTCGTCGAAGTTCTCGAGCTGGTCCTTCATGGACCCCATGCCCGGGAGCATCCCGAGCATCTTCTTCATGGAGCCCATCTTCTTCATCTGCTGCATCTGCTCGAGGAAGTCCTCGAGGGTGAAGGTCTCGCTCGCGAGCTTCTCGGCGACTTTCAGCGCCTCCTCCTCGTCGAAGGCCTGCTGGGCCTGCTCGATGAGCGTGAGGATGTCGCCGAGGTCGAGGATGCGCGACGCCATGCGGTCGGGGTGGAATGCCTCGAGGTCGTCGAGCCCCTCACCCGTGGACGCGAAGATGATCGGCCTCCCGGTCACCGACGCGACCGACAGGGCGGCGCCGCCTCGCGCGTCCCCGTCGAGCTTCGAGAGCACGACCCCCGTGAAGTCGACGCCGTCCTGGAACGCCTTGGCCGTGTTGACGGCGTCCTGTCCGATCATCGCGTCGATGACGAACAGGACCTCGTCGGGGTCGGTGGCCTTGCGGATGTCGGCGGCCTGCTTCATCATGTCGGCGTCGACGCCGAGGCGTCCGGCGGTGTCGATGATGACGACGTCGTGCTGCTGACGCCGGGCCGTCTCGACACCGTCGCGAGCGACCTTCACGGGGTCGCCGACGCCGTTGCCGGGCTCGGGTGCATAGATCGCGGCGCCCGCGCGCTCGGCGACCACCTGAAGCTGGTTCACCGCGTTGGGACGCTGGAGGTCGGCCGCGATGAGGAGGGGCGTGTGGCCGTCCTTCTCGAGTTGACGGGCGAGCTTGCCGGCGAACGTCGTCTTGCCCGAGCCCTGGAGGCCGGCGAGCATGATGACGGTGGGAGGGTTCTTGGCGAACTGCAGGCGGCGCTGCTCGCCGCCGAGGATCGAGACGAGCTCCTCGTTGACGATCTGCACGACCTGCTGCGCGGGATTGAGTGCGCGGTTGACCTCGTCGCCCAGGGCGCGCTCGCGCACCTTCGCGGTGAAGTCCTTGACGACCGGCAGCGCGACGTCCGCGTCGAGCAGCGCGCGACGGATCTCGCGGACGGTGCCGTCGACGTCGGCAGGTGTGAGCTGCCCCTTCTTGCGGAGGTTGCGGAAGGTCTCGGTGAGCCGGTCGGAGAGGGTGCCGAAAGTCGCCATGATCCCCCGATTCTACGGGGCCGAGCCGCCGTTGCGGTGCGTCGGCGGCGG